>CAYPGY010000040.1:0-16202 GCA_964410435.1 uncultured Candidatus Bathyarchaeia archaeon | reverse complement strand
CCCAAGATGCCGCCGATTAAAGTCAGGTAGTAGGCGGCGCTGGGTGGATTGGTTACTTGTTGGTTAGACATGCTAGTCATTGCCTCGATGTAGCTTAGGTATAGTCGAAGGGTTTAGTTATAAAAAATTATTGGAACACGTGGGCAATACTAACTTGTCTATTCCCACGATATCTGCGATTTGTTTATGTCCTTCCCTTTAGAGTATCAGTATATCTGCATTATAGGAAGCAACCAAGAATGGCGTCTAAAGATGAGAAAATCACTATGCTGCACGGCGCAGGCGGCACAGTCATGCATGACCTCGTCAAAAACTACGTGGTAAAAGCATTCGGAGGCATCGCCAACGCAGAGATACCACTCGAAGCTATGGATGACGCGGCAGTCGTCGGCGACATCGTATTCAAAAGCGACTCACATGCCGTGAAACCCATATTTTTTGCGGGCGGCGACATCGGCAGAATCGCCATCTCCGGCACCGTAAACGACATCAGTTGCCTCGGTGCTCAGCCATTCGCCTTAGCCTGCGGACTTATCTTAGAAGAAGGACTTTTAATGTCTGATTTAGAGCGGGTTTTGACAAGCATGCGTGAAACCTGCCTCGAAGCAGATGTCGGCATAGTCACAGGCGACACAAAAGTCGTCGAAAAAGGCGCACTCGGCGGACTCGTGATGAATCTTTCGGGCATGGGCAAACGTACCGCCGCACTCGATAGCAACCTCGAGATAGTTCGAAAAACCCGTGAGCTTAAGGCTCGCTGGACGCTTGACTCAAACTTGGCGGCTGGCGACAAAATCATTCTCACTGGCGCAATAGGCGACCACGGCATCGCAGTCCTCTCGGCGCAGCAGGGATTAAAATTCGGCAGCGACATCCGCAGCGACGTAAAACCCCTTAACAAAATGGTACAAAAACTGCTTGGAGAAGTCGGCGGAGTAGTCGCCATGAAAGACCCCACACGCGGCGGCTTAGCGGACGCGTTAAACGAGTGGACCGAGAAATCCCACGTCGGCATCTTAACCTACGAAGACAAAATCCCCATCCATAAAGACGTGCAGACAGCCTGTGAAATGCTCGGACTAGACCCGCTGGAAATCGGTAACGAAGGAAAACTCATCGTCGGCGTCGTTCCAGACAAAGCAGACGAAGTGTTAGCGTTTTTGAGGCAAACCCCACAGGGTAAAGAAGCGCAGATAATCGGGGAAGCCACCAGCCAGTTCAAAGGTGTGGCGATGCAGACGCTCGTTGGTGGGAAGCGGATTATTGCGCGGCCAGTAGGCGATCCAGTGCCAAGAATCTGCTAAATCTTTTCCCTTTTTGCTAGCTACATTTTGTACCAACATACGATTATATTCTATCCAATGTAAGTCAATATTGTCAGGTTGGGAAACACGCCTTACTGTGGTATCCAAGCTGAAGTAAGTAACGACCTGAAACGCTTCGGCATAGTAAGGAACGTGCCGAGTCAGAGGATGCTGCATAGGGTTTAGACCCAACCCTGACACTGACTTCTATTAAGTGTATTCTGCGAGGGTTGACTATTTTTAGAGAAACAAAAACCGCAGGTACAAACTACTATAGCTACATGTACATTGCAAGAAACGCTGAGGAGTAGACTGGAATAAAATCAATAATCAGGGCGGGATGAACCCATAGGAGTGATGCACCCATAAAAGAAGCATGTGATACAAGCGCAGGCATACTGAGTTGTTATTGCATAGGTACAGTCACATCGATATTTATCCTCGTTGTGGAACATATGTAGAATAAGAAGTTGAAAGCTGCATAAACGCATGTGTTTCCCCTCTCTCTTCCGAACTTCCCTTTTGCGTCTGTGCGGCTTTCACCTCTCTCTTCCAAAATCAGCATTTAATACATTTTTTATCAGCGAGTTAGCTCTTGAATACACCTTACCCCTTAGATGACATTAAGAATATAAAAAGTGGCGCATATTATGCCTGCATTATAATGAAGAGGGGAAAGCAAAATAGCACAAACACAAGCAGAGGAATTTATTGAGAGAAAAGAAAGAGACCGTAACTACCGCATAGACATCGGCGCATATGGAAGCATCTGCATTGAGGCGCCGACGAAAGAAGAAGTTCTTGAGCTTTTCCGGGAAGTTACCAGCACAAAACAGAAGCTCCGCATCGACGAAGCAATACGCTAAACACCGCTTTTTAGCTCAACCAAACCCACTTTAATCTTACCCTTTATTGTCCAACCTGTCGGGACCCTTGAGCGCCACATCGGTGCTCAACGCCTCTACAACACAGCTTTATATGGAATTTTCATCGCCAATTACGTGGAGAATCAGCTAGGGAATACACAAAAAAATTGGTTGACATCTAGCAGCCCTTGGATTGGGCATTGCAGCCGTTTGAGCAGCACTAGTAATCAAATCAAAAAAGGAAAGAGCATCACAGGTGGCTCCATTAAGCAGTATTAGCGGCGACGTTTTTTGCCCAGACGCGGCATGTGCCTTCACTGCTGACCATGCAGGCGCCGACTGGCTTCGCTGGAGTGCAGGCTTTTAGGAACAATGGACACTGGCTAGGTTTAATTTTGCCTACAATAACCTGATGGCACTGGCAACCCTTATGGATGTCTTTGCCCTCGGATGGTTTAATGTCGAATTTTTTACGTGCATCATACTCTTCAAGCGAGTTCTTCAGCGTGTAAGCGGAATTATCCAGTGACCCGATGCCGCGCCAATTCCCCGCGGTAACTTTAAACGCTCTTCGCATAACCTCAAGCGCCTTCCTGTTGCCCTCGGGTTTCACGACGCGGGAGTACTCATTTTCCAGTTCAGCCTCGCTTGTGCTATGCTGCTTAAGAACCATATAAACCGCCATCAGTACATCGTTGGGTTCGAATCCAGCGACTACTGTTGGCATCCGGTAGACCTTTGTAAATAACTCGTAGGGTTTAGTACCGATTATGGCGCTCACGTGACCCGGCGCTATGAAACCGTCAATCTGCAGGTCTTCAACACCCAGCAGAAGCTCCATCGCCGGCGGAATCAATCGGTGAGAAACGAGGAAACTGAAATTCTTCGGCAAATCACCCAAAGCTTCGACGGCAGTTATGGGTGCGGTGGTTTCGAAGCCGACGGCGTGGAACACGAATTCCTTCTCGCGCTCCGCTCTCGCCATCTCTATCGCGTCTGAAACAGCGTAGACTATGCGTACGTCTGCCCCCGCCGCTTTAGCCTCTAGAAGTGATGACTCGCTTCCGGGAACACGCAGCAAATCACCGAAGCACGTGACGACTTTGCCCTGCTTAGCCAGCTGCACCGCTTCGTCGATTTCGGCGGCAGGAACAATACAGACTGGGCAGCCGGGACCCGCAATAACCTCAACATTCTCTGGCAGCAAACTGCGTAAGCCGAAGTGGGTGATTGTCCACTCATGCGTTCCGCAGACATGACAAATCTTTACCTGACCCTTTTTAGGGGCAACTTCGCGGATTTTCTCGGCAATGCCCTGCGCTACCTTAGGATCCCTAAAATGCAATGACTCAGCCATACCCAGCACCACCTATTCTTGACCTGCTTGAGCTAAAACGTCGCTCCAGAGGCTCAAAGTCTCAAGCGCCTCTTTCTCTTCCAGCACCTGAATAGCGTAACCCGCATGCACGAGCACGTAGTCGCCCAGTTTAGCCTCGACAAGCGACACATTAACGTCACGCAGGACACCCTGACCAAAGTCAACCTGGGCTTTCTCGCCCTGCAGTGACATGATTTTAGCGGGAATTGCTAGGCACATAAGCATCAGACACAACAAAAAGCGTTCTGGGGCGATAAAAGCAGTTTGGTCTAAAAAGCCGCTTTTGATGCTACAACTGCCTGACCGAACGAGACACCGCCGTCGCCCGCTGGAACCTGCTCATGCACATAGAAAGTCAAACCCGCTGCCTCTACTGATTCGCGGATGGTTGCTGCGAGGATTTGGTTGCATGCCGCGCCGCCAGTGAAACCCACGTTTTTTGTGCCTTCCTTTTGGGCCTGCTCGATTGCCAAAGAAGCAAGACCCTCCGCGAGATAAACATGAGCGCTATACGCTAAATCCGCTACCGAATGCCTGCCCTGATTCTCGTAGAGCATCCACAGCAAATTAGAAGTGCGTAGCACGTCGCCGTAGATTTGCGGTTTAAGACGCAGAACATCCCTGCCCCCAAGCGCAGCCGATTCCAGCTTCATCGCCGGTTCACCCTCATAACTTCTGACAGTGCAGACGCCTAAAAGCGCAGAAACCGCATCAAGTACCCTGCCGCAACTGGGCGTCTGGGGCCCTCCGATGCCTTTCTTTAACTGGTTAAGTATAATCTCAGCTTCAGTGTCGCCGTAAGACAGCAAACTGCTATTTTGCTTTAACCAATATGCTACGTCTGCGCCGGCTTTACATAGCATCGCAGCAGCCACGCGGATGGGGTAGCGGCTTGCCAAGTCGCCGCCCAGTAACAGTTGAGGCTCCAAGTGACCAAGCCTTCTAAACTCTGCCGAAGCATCGGAGCAGTAGAGGATTTCGCCGCCCCAAGCTTCGCCGCCGAAGCCGTAACCGTAGCCGTCACAGGCAACCGCCACTACGTCGTCTAAACCGTGCTCCGCCATCAGCGCCGCCGCGTGAGCGTGGTGATGCTGCACCCGAACAAGAGGCAACCCCTGCCCCTCAGAAACCTCTTCCGCCAGTCGGGTGGTGTTAAATTTAGGATGCAAATCACACGCGACCACTTCCGGATGGGTGTTAGTTAGGTGCTGGAGGTGGCCGGTGGCTTCTTTGAGGAAACTTTGGGTTTCAAGGTTTTCTACGTCGCCGATGTGCTGGCTGATGAAAGCCCTGTCGCCGCAGAGCACCGTTGAAGTGTCGTTTAATTCGCCGCCGTACGCTACCACACAGCGCGCAGCTCTGCTTTTTAGTTTGATCGGCGCGGGGGCGTAGCCGCGGCTTCTCCGCAGAAAAACCGGGTGAACTCCGTGTACACGCATTACGCTGTCGTCGCATCGGTGGGCAATTTTGCGGTTATGGAACAGGAAGTAATCCACGGTGCCGCCGAGGATGTCTATGGCGGCGTCGTTGTCTTTAACTATGGGTTCGCTTGCCGGGTTAGCACTTGTCATCACAAACGACGTGTCCAAAACTTGGTCGAAAAGCATGTAATGCAGAGCGGTATAGGGAAGCATGACGCCCACATTATGCAAACCCGGCGCTATCAACTCGGAGAGGCTGTAGCCAGAGCTTTTATTTAACGCGACGATCGGCCTCTGAGGCGAAGTCAGCAGTTCCCGTTCTTTTGCGTTGATTTCGCAGAAGCCCTCTGCCGCCTCCAAGCTTTTAGCCATAACCGCAAAGGGTTTCTCGCGGCGATGCTTGGTCTCCCTAAGCCGCAGCAGAGGCGCCTCAAGCATGGTTGAAGCTGCAATGTGGAAGCCGCCATATCCCTTGATCGCTAAGATTTTGCCTTCAGAGAGCAGCTTGCCCGCAGCCCGCACAGGATCATCCACTTGGATAGGTTCGCCTTGGTTATCTGTTAGGTATGCTTTGGGTCCACAGGTTGGGCACGCCACCGTCTGCGCGTGAAAGCGCCTGTTCGATGGGTCAGTGTACTCTTTCTGGCAGAAGCCGCAGAGTGGAAACTCGCGCATGGTAGTGTTTACACGGTCGTATGGGAGGCGCTTGATTGTTGTGAAGCGGGGTCCGCAGTCTGTGCAGGTAATAAAGAAGTAGTCATAGCGGGGGTTTTGGGGGTCTCGGAGCTCGGCTAGGCACTGGTTGCAGATGGCGATGTCCGGCGGAATAACGGAGCCTGACTGTTCTGCTTCGTCTGAGCTTTTAATGATCGAGAATGAACGATACTGGTTAGGCCCGGTTAGTTCTGCGCGTTTTATCTGGTCGATTCTCGCCAGCGGCGGCTTCTTTGCAGTCAAATCCTCCATGAACCTTTCTATTGAAGCTTGGGCGCCTTCGAGGAGCACTTCTACGCCTGCGTCACCCCGGTTCTGAACGTACCCCACTAAGCCATGCTTAACGGCGGCGCGGTAGATGAATGGGCGGAACCCAACGCCCTGAACGATTCCCGATACAGTAAGTTTAATGCGCAAGCCTAAGCCTTCGATAGTTCAGAAACAGCGTTTTCTATTATATATTTCCCAAACCGGGGGCAGGCAAAGGTGTTAAATACAACTAGAAACTTAGGCTTGCCTGTTTGGAGGAGAACTAAAACATGGCTATATTAGAGGATATTATTGGTTTTATAACTTCTAACACCATCAGTGGCATACCAGCGATTGTCTGGATGATTCTGCCGCTAATAATCGGAGTTGTCGTTGGCTATCTACTGCACAAGTTCCTCAAGATCGCGGTAATAATCGCCGTAATCGTGGCGATAGCGGCTTACTTCGGGTACGTCAGCTTAAGCACAGCATCCATGTCCAGCCTAATCGATCAGTACGGACCTATGGTTGTACAGTACGGCACACTGCTGATTGGTATTCTGCCGCTGGGCATAGGCTTCATTATCGGGTTCGCGGTTGGATTCCTAATCGCCAAATAAAGTCAACCCTTTTTCTTTTTCAAGAAATTAAAATTGTTGTCGTCTTTTTGCTCTTTTTACGGCATCTTCTCGGGCTTCGACCTCTGCTTCTTGCGTTAGTTCTCTGTTGCTCTTAGTGGTCTGTAATCAGCTTGAGGCTAAGTTTTGTGGATTTTTTGTTAGGGGTATTGTGATGAAAAACGAACTGGCTGTGATAATTATCGCTTTTGAATTTTGCGCGCCAATTTCTTTAGGAATGGTCGTTCGACCAAGATCATTGATTTCTATTAGCAGTTTTGGTAAATCCCCATATTAGTTTAACAACCACTCTGTCAAAAAGGTGTTTTGTTAAAACAGACAGCCTTTTTCTAACCTATTTGGAGCCTAATAGTTGTTCTATGCACTAACTATAGAGGGGTACCTGAACCGCCTGATAGGGAGGGGGAGGTCTTTTTGAGGTAGGTAGGTCTTGTTTTAGCTGCTCTTTATAGGGGGATAGGGAGATAGATTGAGAGCAACAAAAGCCTCCGCAGCATACAAGCCCCGTTTTTCATACAATAAATTTATTGGACGCCGACAACCAAAGAATTCTTGCAGAAAGGTGGTTTGATTTGTCATCTGATAGTAACGAAGATTATCCTGAATGGTTCAGGAAACGCAGAGTCCCATCTAAGGATCCATTTTTCGGCGACATCGACGAGATGTTCAAAGAGATGGAGAAGATGATGGATGAGGAACTCAAGAACTTCACGCAAAAAGTCCCAAAAGAGTACGTTAAAGAACGCAAACTCCCAGACGGATCCACAGTAAAAGAGCTCGGCCCGTTTGTGTACGGCTACAGCATGCGAATCGGCCCCGACGGCAAACCTGAAATACAGGAATTCGGCAACATCAAAAAAGGTCTCAGAGGTCCACCTGAAGTAAAAGAGGAACGTGAACCTCTCGTTGACATTGTGGAGAACGAGAAGGAAATACGTGTCGTCGCAGAATTGCCAGGAGTAGAAAAAACCGACATCAAACTGCATGGCACTGAAGACTCAATTGACATATCAGTCGATAAACCACAAAATAAGTACTATAAAGAAGTACAACTGCCCGCTAAAGTGAGAGTTAAAGAGGCAACATCCACCTACAAGAACGGCGTGCTGGAAGTTGTGCTGCCAAAGGTTGAGCCGTCAAAATCAAAAGGCGAACCCATCAACATAGGCTAAAAGCCTAAATTCCCCTCATTTCATATCTTACACTTGTGTACCGATGAGCATCAACACAGAAGAAGACACGCTAAACGCTATTTGCCGCGAAGCCAAGGCAGCGGGTAAACTGTCAGGAGACAACCTAACAGCGCTCTATGAGCTCTTTGGCCAGCGCTTCACAAAAGCACTGGATGCCTTGAAAGAGGGCAGAGTGAAAAAGTACATTTTCAAGCCTTCAGGAAGAATAGTGTGGATAGTCGTGGGCCGCGAACGCGATTACCTGATTATGCCTGAAGCGGAGTTCTGTACATGCGACGACTTCTACTTCCGAGTGCTCGACAAGAAAGTACATATGTGCTATCACCTTTTGACGCAGAAACTGGCGCAGAACCTAGGCTGGTTTGATCTCATAGATGAACATGACGAAGCATACAGCATGCTGATGAATGAGTGGAAAAAGCCGTTGACTGAGAAAAAAGCCTAACAGATAATTAAGTTAAGCCTTTTTGGGGCATACATCGGCGATTTTGGGTTTAGCTTTAAATATGAAGATGCTACAACATATCAGTACATTACAGAGGAACCTAGATGGATATTAGCGCATATTTCCTGTCTCTACAATACGTCCTGATGGGCTCAATCTTCGTTGCTATAGCATTGATTTTCCTATATGCCTACTACGGAAAAGACGAAGAGACAACCGAAGAATAAACCAGCCTCTACTCTACTATTCTCTTTACTCTTCTATTCATAACCAGAAATAAAACTACACTGATTATAGCCAACACTACGCCTAACGTAATCAACCATGCCGCGTCTGGGCCAGCGCCGAATACAATAGGAAATGGACCGATGAAAATCACGCCGCCAACACTGCCTGAACCGCCTCCTGTAAAAACAGAAGCCACAATAATTACCGCTACTCCCGCAAAAACAAGGCTTATACCCAAAACAACCAAACTAAACAGCCTACTAGAAACCCCAACGCCCTCATCTTTAGGTCTATCTTCGCCACTCACAGCCAACTACCTCAAAAGTACATAATAAACAAGCATAATAATTAGGAAAACAATAGACAACGCCAGCGCTAAAGCCAGCAAGGTTTTGACGGAGTTTTTATCGGTTCCAAAGATGATCGGGATAGGCCCAATCATGATTACGCCGGCTGCCTTAATGTGGCCTTCATCGTCGCCTTTTTCAGATTGCCGGCGGGTGGAAGCTCGGATTATCGCTGCAACAATCAACGCTATACCAGCAATGACAAGTGCAAAGCCGATAACAATCAAATAACCCAAATCAGCCATAGCATTTGACGCCTAAAATCATTGGACTCAGCGTTTTTAATAAACATAGCCAGATCGCTGGTTTTAGCCAAAAACATTAAAACGCCTAGAAAGTACTATCGTGTCGGCGTAAAATGACCACTAAAGCTCTCATGGACGAGATTCAATCGAAGAATCCTCAGATTAGCCAAGCCCAGCTACTGGAGCAGTTGGATGTGGAACGCGCCAAAACAGGCGGATTACTTGAAGACGAAACACTCCTCAAACTTATTGCGGCAAAACTTGGCGTGGAAGTCCAGCAGAACAGCTACGAGAACAGCGGCACCATATCCACGGGTAAACTCTTCTCAGGATTATACGATGTCTGCGTCGCCGGCCGCTTAGTAGCAGTTTTCCCCGCCAAGTCTTTTCAGGGGCAGGAGAAATCAGGCAAATTCGCAACGCTGATGCTTGGAGACAACGACGGGTTACTGCGGGTTGTGCTCTGGAACGAAAAAGCGGAACTTGTGGAGAGGGGCGAGTTGAAAGCTGGGCAAGCAGTCAGGTTACTTCACGGGTACACACGCGACGACCGCAGCGGAAAAACAGAACTCCACTTAGGCGACAAAAGCTTAATCGAGGTACAGCCCCCGGAAAAAAGTCAAAAATACCCCCCAATCGAGAAGTTCACTACAAAAATCGCCGCTTTAAGCGCTCAATCGGGCAGCGTACACATTTCCGGGACGGTAAAAGCTGTACTGGGCAAAACAGGCTTCACCAAAAGCGACGACACGACCGGTGTGGTACTGCGTTTTGCGCTAAGAGATGATTCGGCTGAAGCAGTAGTGGTGGTCTGGAACGAGAAAGTCGAAGAACTCGAGAAGTTACTTAGAGAAAGCGCAAATTTAGTTCTAGTAAATGCGCGAGTGAAAGAAGTTAAGGGCGGCGGTTTTGAAGTGCACGTGGACTCCAACACTTCGCTAAGTATTAAAGTCTCTGCATAATACTTCAAAAAAGCCTAAAAAAAGGAAATTATTGGATTTTGGACACTATTGCAGCGGTTATTTCGCTGCCTTTGGCGTTTCCGCCAAGATCATGTGTTCTCACTTTACCCTCAGTGAGGACAGCGATGACTGCATCCTCAATCTTTTTCGCTGCAGCTTTTTCGCCCAGCCAATCCAACATCATAGCGCCCGCAAGGATAGTAGCAATTGGATTAACACGATCCATGCCAGTGTACTTCGGTGCGGAGCCGTGAACTGGCTCGAACATTGCATAGGTGTCGCCGATGTTTGCGCCTGCAGCTAAGCCTAAGCTGCCTGTAACTTGTGCGGCTTCGTCGCTTAGGATATCGCCGAATAGGTTTGTTGTGACTATGACGTCATATTTTTCTGGTTGCTTGATTAGCTGCATGGTTGCTGCGTCAATGTGTAAGTCGTCAACTTCGACGTCAGGATACTTTTTCTGTGCTTCTTTTACTGCGTCTTTGAAGATGCCGTCGGTTATGCGTAGGATGTTGCCTTTGTGGACGTATGTTAGGTGTTTTTTGCGTTGCATTGCAAGTTTGAATGCGAATTCTGCTACGCGCAGTGAAGCGTCGT
The DNA here is from genome assembly GCA_964410435.1 of uncultured Candidatus Bathyarchaeia archaeon. GTDB lineage: Archaea > Thermoproteota > Bathyarchaeia > Bathyarchaeales > Bathycorpusculaceae > Bathycorpusculum. The sequence continues at coordinate 5,615 of CAYPGY010000040.1, read as the reverse complement.
GAGTGATGATTCTAAGTGCGATGCCGACGCCGGGTGCAAGCAGAGATTCGGCGCCGCTATAGAGACCCTCAGTGTTTTCTCTCACCACAACAAAGTCGATGTTTGGTTTGAGGGATTCAACGTTAGGGAAAGTTTTGCATGGACGGACGTTAGCGTAGAGATTAAACATGCGTCTAAGTGTAACGGCTACGCTTACTGGCGCACCTGCCTCTTCAGGCGTAGTCATAGGTCCTTTCAGGCACGCGTCACTTTTCTTAATCAACTCTACTGTTTCAGCTGGGAGGTTTGTGCCATATTGTGGAATACAGTGGGCGCCTGCTTCACCGTAGACTATGTTAAGTTTGAAGTCTGATTTCGCTTCTGCTGCTTTAAGGACTTTGACGGTGGCTTCTGTTACTTCTGGGCCGATGCCGTCGCCTTTCAGCGCGACTATAGTGTAAGTTTTAGACATAACTTTTCTTCCTTGTGGTTTCCTTAAATAATGTTTTTACTTATCAGTTTTCCTGTCTACTTTTAGGTTTCCGGCCAATTTCTTATATCTGTTTTAGGAACAAGGTTTTTTATATGGTAAATCAAGACACCGTTAACCAACTTAAGCGGCCAGTACATGATAGGTAAAGGAGAACCGAAAAAGCATGTTCCAAGAATTAAAAGACAGCATCTTTCTACTCATACCAATAGTAGCGTCTCTAGTGCTTTCTTTTGTTCTTGCTTACCTTTACTCTAAGGACAGAAACAAACGTAAACTGGTTTTCTCTTTCGGACTACTGGTTTCGGCATTCGGATTCTACACGCCACTTATAGAAAGCATGGGTTTAAAATCGTTATTCCCCTCAACAGAATGGCTGTTTTTACCAATTTCCCTTGCAATTCTAATCGCGGCACTCTCCAGTTTACTTAAAATCAAAAACTTTGACACCTTATTCATTGTGTTTATGATAGGAACAGTAGCATCTCTTGCAGCTTACTTTGCCCAGTTTTCAAATACTACACTGCGTCTGGGACTTATGATTATCTTCGCAAGTCTAGCAGTACCCATCCTTATTTACACATTCATCAAAAGCCGTTCACAAGCAGACTTGAACTTCTTAATTGCCACATTATGCTTCCTCTTCGAAGGAGTAGTAATGGGCTTCGGCACCTCAGTAGATATCCCCGTTATGCTATCACTCTTCGGGGTAATATTCATCGCATTCATGTTTAATAGACCCCAAAACCCGAATCCAAGCACTTTACCTGCCTTCATTTTGTTAGAGAAAAAACTTGACGAAGCAAACCAAAACATCAAAGCAATGGAGGAAAAGCTGCTTAAAGCAGAACGGTTGGCAGCTATCGGCGAATTAGCAGGCATCATCGGACACGACCTCCGTAATCCTCTACAGGGTATTAGGAGCGCAGTTTACTACCTTAAAACTCACTGCAGCGATCAAGACAAAGTTAACATGGAAATGCTTGAAGAAATCGACGGCTGCATAGAACGTTCAGACAAAATAATTAAAGACCTGATAGAGTACGCGCAGATAATCAACCTTGAAGCCTTACCAACAGACCCTAAAAGTTTAGTCTCACGTGCCCTCGCCCAAGTGAAAGCGCCGCCGAACATAACGGTCGTAGATGAAACCTCAAATAAACCCACATTAATCGTGGATAGTGACCGCATTGAACGCGTGTTTGTGGGAATAATAAAAAACGCATATGACGCGATGCCGGACGGTGGAAAGTTAACGGTTTCATGCAGGAAATCATTTGGCAAGGTGGTTTTTGATTTTCAAGATACAGGCATCGGTATGGATCAGGAGACTCTAAGTAAAATGTGGACACCACTGTTTACAACTAAAGCAAAAGGTATGGGGTTGGGACTCGCGATTTGCAAGCGCATAGTAGAGGCACATGACGGAAGTGTAACTGCGAAAAGCACTCTGGGTAAAGGGACAACTATAACAGTGACGCTTCCAACACGTAGCAAAATAACACAGTAAATCGTATAATTCGCAGTTTTATTTCATATTATTTATATTCATTACTGAATAACTTGGGTGCTGCTTAATACGTGGTGAACAAAAATTGACTAACTTTAAGGGGAAAAAACTAACCGTGCCTCCAGATAGGGGCTGCTTAGCGTGATTACGTATGCATGGTTCGCCCTGTTCACCAGTTTATTATGCTTACTATTAGCGTTCTTAGTTTATAGTTACGGCAGAAAATCACAGAGCAACAAGCTCTTCGTATGCATTCTGCTGTGGAGCTTCTTCTGGTCCCTTGTTGAATTCTCAAGGTTTACCGTCAGCACACCTATAGAGGCAGCAATATTAAGCAAAGCACTTGTCTTGTGGCCGTTCTATTCAGCTTTTCTACTGCATTTCGCATTGGTTTACACTGAAAGCGATTTTTTAAAGAATAAGCTGGCGGCGTACATAGGCATCTATGTTCCAGCGGCGGTATTTGCGGGAGTCGATTTGACGACGTCGTGGATTACTGCTCCGCCGGTAGAGATGCGTGGCGGCTACCAGTTTTCTGCTCAACTCCCGGTGCAACCAGTTGGCGCAACTGTGGAGAACATTTGGTCTTCAGCGTTTGCGGTGGCAGCGCTTGTATTATGTATCGTGTTCTACTTTAGAACCGTAAATCGATCTAAAAAGACACAGACGAAATTCATCATCCTTGGCCTTGCTTTTCCAGTTATTTCGTCGCTTTTCACTAACTCGATTATGCAAGTGCTGAACATACCGTTTCCTAGTATAAACTCGATAACAACCTGCCTGTTCAGCTTGATAATTGCCTATGCAATCTGGCGTTATAGATTATTCCAACTTAACCCTGCAATGGCTGCGGAAAACATAATTGCAGCTATGCCGGACCCGTTGATTCTGGCGGGCGCCGACGGAGGTATCGTGCGGGTAAACGAGGCATTCGTTGAGGGCACAGGCTACACTCAAGAGGAAGTTTCAGGTAAGCAGCTGGGTGAAATGTTTTTAGACCGTGACAGTGCAGAAAGGATATTTGCAGAATTCGGTCAAACCAATGAAATTAAGGGTTACGAAACGGTCTTTGTGAATAAGTCAGGCGAGAAACGCGATGTCCTGATGTCCGTCTCAGTTGTTAGGGATAAGAACTCTGAGGAACTGGGGTTTGCATGTGTTATTCATGATATCACGGAGAGTAAAAAGATGGCTGCTAAGCTTGTTATTTCAGAGCGGTTTGCCTCCATCGGCCAAGTGGCGGGGATGGTTGGTCACGACCTGCGTAATCCGCTTAGTAGCATAAGTGCAGCTACGTATTACTTGAAGAATCACTATAGCGAAAAAATGGATGAAACCGGCAGAGAAATGATTGCGGCTATCGAGAAGAGCGTAAACTACTCTAAGAACATGGTTGAAGAACTGCTGGATTACTCGCGGGAGATAAAACTAGAACGTGAAGCCACGACGCCTCGGCGGTTGATAGATAATGCGTTTTTGATGGTTAATGTTCCACCGCAGATTAGAGTTGTGGATGAATGCAACGACATACCAAAGCTTGATTTAGATGTAGCTAAAGTCAGCAGAGTCTTTGTTAATCTGATTACGAACGCAATAGATGCGATGCCAGATGGCGGCACCCTCACGGTTAAAGTTAAGACGACGCCCCAAGAAGTCGAGTTCGAAATTGCAGACACTGGGGTAGGCATACCGGCTGAGTCAATGGATAAACTCTGGGTACCTCTATTTACAACAAAATCTAAAGGCATGGGGCTTGGTTTACCGATCTGCAAACGCATAGTTGAGGCGCATCATGGAAGAATTCAAGTTGAAAGTGAACAGGGCAAGGGAACCACCTTCAAAGTTACGTTTCCCCTAAAAAATGGTACTATCGATAAAAAAGCTGTTTAAAGCGGCTCTAAGCTTGCAATAACCCGATTTCTAGGCTTCTTATCCTTATTAGGTTCGGGCAGTTTTGGTGCACGCCTAAGAATAATGGCGTTGCTTTTAACCCGTTCAAAGCGTTTCTTAGTGTTCTTTCGTTCCTCAACCTTGATGACATCGCCTATTTTGCTAAATTTTTCAGTTCGGCTGTCGTCGCCTGTACGTTCGATCTTAATGCAGTTGTCAACCATGCAGGTTACTACGCAGGCACCGCAGTAGACGCAGAGGTCATCGATTATGCCTACTTCGCCTGTGCCCCAGTAGAGCGCATGTGTTGGGCAGACGTTTATGCAGAGTTTGCATTGGCCTCCTACACACGTGAACTTGTTTATCGTGATTTTACCGTCTTTGAAAAATTCTTTCACTCCAGTGGGTTCGATGAGTTCTTTCCGCCGCTTCTTACGTTCCTCTTCCTCGCTGATCGCTTCGCTGTCTTCATTCATGAGGTCGAATATAGAAGGCGGTTTCGAAGGCATAGTTTACGTCACAGTGTACGCGGTTTTGCTGAAAATAGGGTTTATGAATTATAATTACGTTTCTGGATTGAGCTGCTCTTTTGTTGATTGAATTAGCTAAAACTAAGTAATTGGGCTTTAACGAATAAGGCTATAACGACCCAACGCCAAATAGTTGTTGCTAAAAGGTGATATGTTGGGTAAAACAAAATTCGGCGTTTTCCTCCCCTTCTACGCTTTCCAGAGTAAACCAGCCGAATACTATACCCAACTTAGAAACGTGGTACAGGAATGTGATCGGCTTGGCTACGACTCAGTCTGGCTTGACGACCACCTCATGTACAAGGACGCAACTATCCTCGAATGCTGGACGACGCTGTCCGCGTTGGCTTCTGCAACCAGCAGAATACGCCTCGGAACCATGGTTACCTGCACTGCACATCGTAACCCTGCGATTCTGGCTAAGTCAGCGGCTACATTTGACCAAATCTCTAACGGTCGACTGGAATTCGGGGTAGGCGCTGGAGTGCAGGAGGCTGAGCACATGGCTTACGGTTTTGGCTTTGCCAAACCAAAAGAGCGGATTGAGCAGCTGGAGGAGTCTTTGGAGGTTATTAGGCGGCTGTGGTCTTACCCCAAAGCCAACTACCAAGGTAAAAATTACACCCTGAAAGATGCTGTCTGTGAACCTAAACCCAGACAGAAACCTCGTCCGCCTATAATCGTCGGCGGAGGAGGAGAAAAGTATACGCTGAAAGTCGCCGCTAAGTATGCTGACAGGTTCGACTGGGGATTTTTGCCCTCAATCGAGGATTATCGCCATAAACTAATGGTGCTGCAGCGTTATTGTGAGGCTATTGGTAGAGATTTCAGACAGATAGAGAAGTCATGTTGGCCTGCAGGACAAATCCTAATTGCCGCAGACGAAAAAGAGCTTGAGGAGAAAATCGCTAAATACAAGCCGCCTAGCACATCGCTTGAGGATTTTAAGCAGTACACGCTTGTTGGAACAGTTGAAGAGTGCCTGAAGGGATTCCAAGCTTACGTTGATTTGGGCGTTACTTATTTTATGTTGTATTTTGCGGATTTGCCAAGCGTTGACGGGCTTAGGCTTTTTAAGGAAAAAGGCGCATGCATACTTGGTTAAAGTATAAACAAGTTGCTTTGCGGATTTTTAAATTAGAAGAAGAAGGGAACACTGCCCTGCTACATCATCAATGAAAAGTTTTGGCAGAAACAGCCGTTTCTGTTTCAGCTG
>CAYPGY010000039.1:0-16263 GCA_964410435.1 uncultured Candidatus Bathyarchaeia archaeon | reverse complement strand
CCTCTTGAGTGCAAGTCAAGCGTTCATACCAGCTGAACTACCGGCCCGCCACTTTGCCAAGACTATGCAGAGGAATGATATTTAGCTTTTGGATAGCTTAACATTAAAAGTGCGCCTAAAAGCGGGTTAGAAATGGACAAAAAATTGGAGTAAACTATGGATTATTGTGCATAAGGGGTTTAGTATCTGTTTCTTGGTCGTGCTGGCCGTTTTTTAGCCCAGCATTCGCGGCAGTAAACTGGCCTGTTGGGGTCGGGTTTGAATGGAACCTCGCATTCTCTGCCGCATTCAGAACAGGTTGCCTTGAACATTTCTTTTCCTGACACTCTCATTTCAACTCCTTGATGGTTTAGGTGCAAAAGTGTTGTTTTGCACGGTAGAGTTTATGCAGTTTGAGGGTAGATATAAGATTTTTTATTTTTGATGCGTTTATACGTGTTTTTTAGTGTTTAGTGACGTTAACATTTTTTTACTTGACTTCCGAATGTTCGGTCTGAATTCGCGATTCATAACTAATTTAACACATAAAGGAAACCTTGCATGCAATGAAGATACGTTACAAGATACTCCTCATACTTGTCCTAGTCACATTCATACTGCTAGTAAGTCTACTTACGTTATCCCAAACAGCAATGCTAAGTGGAGTTTACGAATCTGAAAAACAGCACTCGACTCAAAACGCAGAACGATTCGAACGTAACTTCGACATAGCCCTGTCCAGCTTAAATAGCACTGTAAAAGACTGGGCGATCTGGGATGAAACCTACAACTTTGTCAAAGATAATAACACAGCTTATCAAGAAAACAACCTGAACGATCCGACATTCAAGAACCTGCAGATTAACATGATGTTGTTTTTTGACCAATCGGGCGCTTTTGTTTATGGAAAACTCTACAACCTATCAAGCAACACCGTCATCCCCTTCGATAATCAAGTTATAAGTCGGGTTCAAAATTATTCTGTCTTATTTTCAAACGATACTGTAGGTTTAATACTGCTTGATAATCTGCCTATGCTGGTTGCTTCTCACTCTATCCTTACAAATGAACAAGAGGGTCCCTCACATGGAACCATGATTATAGGTAGATACCTTGATACTGCCGAGTTATCTCTGCTTTCTTCAACCACGGGGTTACCGCTTTCCTATAACTTAATTGATGACACCTCGATGAGCGCTGAATACTCGTTAGCGCTAGAAAACCTCTCTACAGAGCATAACACTTACACTAAGCCTTTAAACGAGACTCACATCGCTGGGTATGTGCTAATAGGCGATGTCTCCGGTGACCCCCTTATAATTGTGCAGGCGATTGATTACCGCACAGAATATGTTCTCTCAATATCCGGTTTAACGTATTTCTACATTTTTCTTGTTATGGTATTGCTAATTGTGATTGCCGTCATAGCCTTTCTGTTAGAGAAAGTTGTGATTTCACGAATCAGTGACTTAAACGATACTGTAACTGACGTTCGAAAAAGGGGGAAACAGAAAAGAGTCATCGTAAAAGGTGAAGATGAACTTTCAAATCTTGGAAAAAACATAAATGGCATGCTCGACGAAATCGGGCATCATACGTCTACGCTTGAGCAGACGGTTGCGGAGCGTACAAAGGATCTAGTTGAAAACCGTAAGCGGCTCGAAAGCATTCTGCAGGCATCCCCTGACGCTATAGTTACAATCGGTTTGGACGGAAAAATCATAGAACTTAATGCGCGAGTATGTGAACTGAGCGGTTTTAGTCGTGAAGAACTAATTGGCCAAAACAGTTTGCTTTTTGTATCAGAAAACAGGCGGGAAAAATTCCACCAAGAAGCAAGCGCGATACTCAACAGCCCGGGACCTCTGCGGTTTGAAATTTACTTCCTAAAGAAGGACGGCGCCGAGTTACCTGTTGAATTCTCCATTAACCTAATACGAGATGAAGATGATCGCCCCGTTGGTATTGTAGGTATCATTAGAGATTTATCTGAAAAGAAAGCGCTTGAGCAGCGCCTTATTCAATCTCAACGATTAGCAGCTATCGGTGAACTATCAGGCATGATCGCTCATGACATTCGAAATCCGCTTGCGGCTATTCGAAACGCGGATTATTATCTGAAGCGGAAATGTAGCGGCCGCCAAAACAGCGAAGTTGCCGCCATGTTCAGCATAATTGACAAATCAATTGATCATGCTAACAGCATAATCAATGATTTGTTGGAGTACTCAGTTGAGCTCCGTTTACTACTCGTGCAGTCTACGCCTAAACGATTAATGGCGAAAGCCTTACAAGTGATGCTTCTGCCCAGTAACATTCAACTGGTCGACTTAACCACTGATGTGCCATTTAAAGTTGATGAAACTAAGGTTGTACGTGTCTTCACTAATCTGATAAAGAACGCCATAGACGCAATGCCCGCCGGCGGCACCCTTGAAGTTAAAAGCTGGCAAGAAAACGGCTATGTCCACATTTCTTTCTCAGATACAGGTGAAGGTATTCCACCAGATACGCTGAAAAAGCTATTCACGCCCCTGTTTACTACTAAAGCTCAGGGTATGGGTTTCGGACTATCTATAAGCAAACGCATCGTTGAAGCCCATGGCGGCAAAATATCGGTTGATAGCAGACAGGGTCAAGGTACAACCTTCACGGTAACGTTTCCCTTGGAGCCTAAGCTAAACGCTCATGACCGCGCCGGCTTCGCTGACAGATTAACCAGCGACTCTTCTGATCCCATTTAAAACATATATTTTAGAGCACCTGAACATTGCTTTAGGGAGCAAAGCAATATGGAGTTTAAAACCGTAAAGATTACTCCGCCGCCGGAATGCAACGTCATTTTGGGTCAGGCCCACTTCATTAAAACCGCAGAGGACCTCTACGAGGCACTCGTTAACAGTGTTCCAAATATAAAGTTCGGCTTAGCATTCTGTGAAGGCTCAGGTCCATGCCTCGTACGCCACGAGGGAAACGACGAAGAACTGCGCCGCGCTGCCTCTGAGAAGGCACTCGAGCTTGCCTGCGGCCACAGCTTTATCATCATTTTAAAGAACGCTTACCCGCTAAACGTGCTAAGTAAAGTCAAAGATGTACCTGAAGTTGTTTGCATCTACGCTGCATCCGCCAACCCTCTTGAGGTGGTAATCGCTGAGACCGCTCAGGGCAGAGGTATCATAGGCGTCGTAGACGGCTATAGCAGTAAAGGCGTCGAATCCGAGAAGGATATAGCAGACCGTCGAGCGTTCTTACGTAAAATAGGCTACAAACTCGGTTGACTGCGGCGTCACTTTTTTATTCCCCTTTTTAATCAACCTATCCAATACAGGTTATGGTGAATTTTTTGGCAGAGGCATCAGCAGCATATGAACGTAACATGGCTCAGCTAAAAGCCTACAAAGAGAAGCAAGCCCAAGAAGACGCTGAACTAAAAGAGCGTATGGGCAAAATCAAACATAAAATCGCAATCATAAGCGGCAAAGGCGGCGTCGGTAAAAGCACCGTCACCGTCAACTTAGCAACCGCGTTTGCAGTACAGGGCAAAAAAGTCGGTATCTTAGACGCCGATATTCATGGACCCAGCGTGCCGCGGCTACTAGGTTTAGAGGGTAAACAGGTTAAAGCCAGCCCAGTCGGCGCCTTCCCCATAGAGGGCCCCTTAGGCATGAAGATCATGTCTATTGATTTCTTCCTAAACGAGGCGTCGCCTACGATCTGGCGTGGACCGCTAAAGATGCGCGCCATAAAACAGTTCCTGTCTGAAGTCGTCTGGGGCGAACTAGATTACCTATTCATCGATCTTCCACCCGGCACCGGCGACGAACCTTTGAGTGTAGCTCAGCTTCTTCCGGAAATGGATGGTGTAGTCATCGTAACCATGCCTTCTCAGCTTTCCAGTAGCATAGTGAAGAAAGCCGTGACTTTTGCGGAGCACCTTAAAATGCCGACCATCGGCGTCGTCGAGAACATGAGCGGCTTCGTCTGCCCACACTGCGGCGAGAAGACAGAGATTTTCGGTTCAGGCGGCGGCGAGAAGATGGCTAAAGAAGTCGGCGTTCCCTTCCTCGGAAGCATCCCGATCGACCCCAAAGTCGGTGTAGATACAGACAAGGGTACACCGTTTGTTTTAGCTAACAAGGACTCTGCTGCAGCTAAAGAATTCATGAAGGTTGTAGCTAAAGTTCAAGAGTACATAGATAACAACAAAAAATAGTAAAAAGGGTTGAGAGCTAAAAACTCTCCATCGATTTTTATGGTTCAGACTTGGTTTACTTTGAGAGTGTTATCTCTATTGTGGAAACCATTCTGGACCTGTTTTCGCCTTCTCTTGGTGGCATCTCAGCGGTACCGATTGCAATTTTTGTCACTTTGAGTTCTTTGATGAAGCGGCTTCTTGTAATTTCTGCTACGTCGACTGCGGTGGTGATTGCTTGGCCTCTTGCTTTAAGGGTTATTTCTTTTTGTCCGCCACTTGAGAATGCGGTTATGATGGCGAGCACATAGCTCATTGGGGGTTTGTTTCCGACGAAGATTACGTCACTGGCTTTTTCAGACATGTATTATTCAACTCCTATTTGTGTTGTTTTTTCGATGAAGTTACGTTCGGGCTGTCTCTCCTCTTTAGGAGTGCGAACGTTACTTTTTAGTACGCCAAACTTCCTAATAAATAAGATTTCAATTTAACCAAGCGCTTGCGGGAACAGATGGACTAAATGATTGGTGAACTGGCTGCCTTGGGGGCAGCGTTAAGCTGGGCAATTGCACCCATATTGTACCGTTCAGCGTTAGCCAACATTAAACCTGTTTCGGCAAACATCGTGCGCTGCTCAATAAACGGCGCGGTACTATTCGCGGTTCTTTTAGCTGGCGGTCTAGCTGGGTGGCTTACGGTTCTTTCCCCGTGGGTTATTGTTTTAACTGTGGTCAGCGGCGTCATCAACTTAGGCGTCGGGGACACCCTATACCTTTATGGCATAAAAGCTTTAGGCGTCTCAAGAGCTGTACCACTGGCGTCGAGTTACCCCCTGTTCAGTTTCATATGGTCCATTTTACTACTTGGGCAACCAATAATATTCACGGCATTGACAGGCGCCGCTTTGATTCTGCTAGGCATATATCTTCTTACGAGACCGAAAACAAGGGAAATCCCTGTAACCCGCAGAGCTGTATCGCTAGGGATAGCGGCGAGTTTAGGTACAGCGATATTTTGGTCTCTTGGCATAACCCTAATGAACGTCGCGGTGGAGGCTGCCAACGTAACCAGTATAGAAGCCAACTACGCCATTGTAACCGTGCGAATCGCATCTCTGGGGCTGCTTCTGTTATCCGCTTCACCATTAATTGATCGAGATCGGGGCTTCCTAAAAATCAAACGCCGAGATGTAGCGCTGCTATGCATCGGCGGCTTAATCGCTAACGGAGTCGGCTGGTTGATGATGAACTACAGTTTCACCCAGATCATGGCATCTCAAGCTATCCCAATCTCATCGACTTCGCCGCTGTTTGCAGCGCTGGCGGGATTCGTGCTTTTTCATGAAAAGGCAACTTTGAAAACAGTTCTGGGTGGCGTAGCTGTAGTTGCGGGGGTTGCTTTAATCTTTATCATGTAGCCCTTTGCTTGCTGAGAAAAAACGTTATGGTTTTATACTCGTCTTTGAAGGTGGAGTACAAGGTAGGAGAAACCGCTCAATGTCTGTGTCGCCTGGTTTAAGAGAGATTCTTGCAAGACGCATCGCTGGAGAAATCATACTTTCAAGCAAGCCGGGTTCAACCATGCGTAAATGGCGTGAACTCTTCGCCATTTCCCAAACCAGCCTCAGCGAAGTTATGCGTGTCAATCCCTCGGTGATCAGCGACTACGAAAGTGGCAGGCGGCAGAGCCCAGGAGCCAAATTCACCCGCAGATTTGTCCAGTCACTGTTGCATATTGACGAGGCGAAGGGCGGCAGATTCATCCGTGAATTTGCTAAACTGACCAGTTCTCCAAGTATGGCGGTGGTTGATCTCCGTGAGTTCCCTATTCCTGTCCGTGTTGAGTACCTCTGTAAGGCTATCGGCGGCGAAGTAGTTGCCTGCAAGGACAAATACGTTAAAGAAGTCAACGGCTACACCGTCGTGGACAGCCGAAAAGCCGTAGAAGCCTACTCGGGTTCACAGTACGCGCAGCTATTCGGCGCCAACACCGACCGCGCTTTAATCTTCACCAACGTTGACGGAGGCAGCCTGCCGATGATGATTGTCCGCGTAAGCAGCCTTAAACCGCGGGTAGTAGTCTTCCATAAAGCAGCGCCTGACGAGGAAGCCATCCGCCTCGCCGAGTACGAGCAGATTCCCCTAATTTACTCCTCTGCGCCATCGCTGGAGCAACTGGTGAAGTCGCTACGTAAACTCTACCGCATAGCGTTGCGAATTAAGCTGGGTAAGAAGAAAGTGCGGACGCCGCCTGAAGTCAGTGCTTAATTTTGTACTTTAAATAAGGAAAGGGTGAGGTACCCCTGAGATAGGCAGTGCCTCATACGATCTTTTGCTAAACTGTTGCTGTCGCCGTGTTTAGGACTACTGAGCGGTCAAAGGTTTTACGCATGGCGAACTCTGTTTGTTTGCCGTCGTTCCACTGGTCAACTGGGCGCAGGTAGCCGACTACGCGGCTGTATACTTCGCTTTTTGCATTGCAGATTGGGCACTGGCGGTGTTCGCCGGCTGTGTATCCGTGTGTTGGGCAAACACTGAACGTCGGGGTTAACGTGAAGTATGGCAGCTTCGAGTTATTGGCGACTTTCTTTACTAGCTCCGCGGCTGACTTCCATGAGGGTAACCGTTCGCCTAGGTATATGTGGAAGTTTGTTCCGCCTGTGTAGAGTGTCTGAAGGGTGTCTTGGTGCTCTAGCGCTTCGAAGAGGTCGCCTTGGAAGTCAACTGGTAGCTGCGAGGAGTTAGTGTAGAAGGGTTCTGCATGCTGCGTCTCTATCTGTTTCTGGTTAGCAAAGATGATGTTGCGGTAGCGTTTCTGATCGATTCTTGCGAGACGGTATGATGTACCTTCCGCGGGTGTTGCTTCGAGGTTGTATAGGTTGCCTGTTTCTTCTTGGTACTCCATTATGCGTTTACGCATGTAGGTAAGTGTTTTTACTGCGAATGCCTGTCCGTCTTTGGTAGCGATGTTCTGACCAAACAGATTGATTAGCGCCTCATTTACGCCGACTATGCCGATGGTTGAGAAGTGGTTCTTCCAATACGTGTTAAACCGTGCTTTTATTCCCCCGAGGTAATGCTTGGAGTACGGGTAGAGTCCGTTGTCAGTGAAGCCTTCAAGCACTTTACGCTTGATCTCCAAGCTGGATTTAGCGACATCCATCAAGTCACCCAGTTTCTCAAAGAATTCATCCTCATCTTTGGCTAAGTAACCGATTCTGGGAATGTTTAACGTCACGACGCCGATGCTGCCCGTTAAGGGGTTTGCGCCGAAGAAGCCTCCTCCGCGTTTGCGAAGTTCACGGTTGTCGATGCGTAGCCTGCAGCACATGCTGCGTACATCTTCGGGGTTGAGGTCGCTGTTTACGAAGTTACTAAAGTTTGGTACACCGTATTTAGCTGTAACCGTGAAGATGGCCTGCGAAACTGGTGAGTCCCAGTCGAACTCTTTAGTCACGTTGTAGGATGGAATCGGGAAAGTGAAGACTCTGCCTTTTGAGTCTCCTTGCTCCATGACTCTGGCAAACGCTGTGTTGAATATCTCCATCTCTTTAGTCATGTCGCCATAGGTTTCCTGCTGAACTTTACCGTTGTATATTACGCCTTCGTCTTTCATGAAGCTCGGCACGTTCAGGTCCATTGTGAGGTTAGTGAAAGGTGTCTGGAAACCGACGCGGGTTGGGACGTTCATGTTAAAAAGGAATTCCTGTAGCGCCTGCTCAACATCCTTCTGTGATAGATTGTCGTAGTGTATGAATGGTGCTAGATAGGTGTCGAAGTTGCTGAACGCCTGCGCGCCTGCGGCTTCACCTTGCAGAGTGTAGAAGAAGTTTACTACTTGGCCCAAGGCGGTTCGGAAGTGCTTGGCTGGTTTGCTTTCTATTTTACCGTGGACGCCTCCGAAGCCTGACAGGAGTAGTTCTCTTACGTCCCAGCCGACGCAGTACGGCCCTAGTACGCCTAAGTCGTGGATGTGCATGTCGCCTGAGAAGTGGGCTGCTGCGATGTTTTCGGGGTAGATGCGTGCTATCCAGTACTTGGCGATAACTGTGGATGACAGGTAATTGTTTAAACCCTGAAGCGAGTAGCTCATGTTACTGTTTTCTTTAACGCGCCAATCTGTAACTTCAAGGTACTGGTCAACCATATCTGAGGAGCTTAGCAGCGCGGCGAGTTCGCGCATGTCATTGTGCTGTTTACGGTAGAGAATGTAGGCTTTAGCGGTTGATGCGTGACCGTTTTCGATCAAACGCTTCTCGACGATGTCCTGTATTTCTTCAACAGTGGGTACACCGTCGTCGCCGTATGTTTTTTGCAGGTCAGCTACGACTAGGTTGCTTAGTCGTCTGGCTAATTCTTTGTCTTTGCCGCCTACTGCTTTTGCGGCTTTCCATATGGCTTCTGTGATGCGTTCTTGATCAAACGGTTCTAGTTTACTATCGCGTTTTAATACGAATTTCATGTTTCGCTCCTCTTCGAAACTTCGCCTGTCCCTACATAGTGCCCGACAAGCTGATGGACACACTATACTTAGCGGTTTATTTAATAGTAATTAACAGGAAGAAGACAAATTAACCCTGACATCTAAAAACACACTCCGACAACAATAGACACGAAAAGTACTCAAAAACCGAACCTCGAGACCCTAAATACGTGAAAAAGATCATATACTCAACCAATCGACGCAACGACAGTATTTAAAACCGCTCAAAAAACCCTCAAATTAGCCTTTTTACGCTGCAAGTCCTTATTTAGTCGAAACCTATTCTTTGGTATCAGTGAAAACCGCATGTGCGAATTCAACGTTATCCTCGACGGTAAAATACAGTTCAAAGAAGTGATCTACGTTAAACAAGAAGGCTTAAACGTGGTTGCCAGAGACGTTATGGGTGCGATGCAGGAGTTTAAGAACTGCAGAATCCAAGAAGTAGATGTACCGCACGCCCGATTAGTGCTTGTTCCAGCATAATTAGCTGCTAAACAATCTACTTGTGCAACTAGTCCGTCTAATTGTTTGTTGATTGAGCGCAAAAAAGACAGGAGACGAGACTATTAAGTTAATGCCGTCTACTTTTAGCATACAGTGCTGGTTCATCTGCGGAGTTATGGTTTGAAACGTTTTTGCTCTTTATATATTAAGACGAGAAATATTATCGTTAGACGCGCCAGCGATTTATGCAAGGAAAACGCCATGAATAGGGACGATAAATTCGAACGTGACCTAACCACTATTCTAGACAGATTAGCCTGTAACGCCAAACCCGCAACAGAGAACAAGCTGTCCTTACTTAGGGATTGGCTGATTAAACTGCAGCGCCAGAACCTTGTGAAAATCAACCACTCGGTCATGGAGCTAGTGGTAGCCAAGTATCTCATTGAGTGTGACTACGAAATCCAGCTTGAGTACCCGCTAAATGAACTCCTTAATTGCGACTTGTACGGCATCAAAGGGTTAGGTAACATAGTGGTGGAAATCGAAACTGGCTTCATACCACCCGAAAACGCGCTTGCACCCCTCACTTATACTTCTGCGCGGCTGGCAAGCAAGATCATCCGCTACAGTAGCTTCGCTGGAAAATTCGCCTTAGGTGTACCCCCGCATTATATTCTTCCGTTTCCAAGAGTGCTGGCTAAGCCGCCGCGTAACCGCACCCAAGTCGAGATAGAGCAGATTAAAGCGCTTGTTGATGCTTACTACCAGAAGCCGCCTGTGACAGAAGAGGAGATACGTAACGCCCGCATACACATAGTCTACATAATCGACGTGGACCGCGCGAGGGTGTCGGAGATTGAACCGGAAACTTATTTGCGGAGGGCAATGCAGAAAGGTGTCGTTTTTGACTGTTTATCCCCTGAATAGCGGAGTAACACACGGCCATGTCGTTCTACGTTTACATACTCAAATGTGTTGACGGAAGCTTCTACACAGGCTACACCAAGGACATAGATCAGCGTACGAAGCAGCATCAAACCGGCAAAGGCGCAAGGTACACTAAAGCTCATCCGCCTGAGTGCTTAGCGTACGTAGAGGTTTTTACTGAACGCGGCAAAGCGATGCGACGCGAGCGCGAGATAAAGCGACTTAGTCACCAGCAGAAGCAGGCACTGGTTGTTTCTCAGAAGAAGCCGTAGCCTGTCAACAGTGTTAGGGCGGCGCCGGTCAAGATTGGAACAGAGACGTTGTCGTTGATTGGCAGCGGCAGCGCCTCAATGGTCATAGCGATTGCTGCGCCAGCGAGTGCGAGTTGTGGGGAAACAAATAGGGTTCCTGCTAGGAAGGCGAAGAGAAACCCGGCGAGTGAGCCTTCGATGGTTTTGCCTTTGTTAAACGGCAGCGAGGTGGTTAGCATGCCGCCGAATAGTGAGGCTGCGCTGTCGCCTAGGCAGAATATGGCGATTGCGGCTCCGCCTGCCTGTGCTGGAAAGAGCAGTAATGTGGTTACTATGCCGAACGCGAAGTATAATGGAGCGGCTGCGAAGCCGAATAGCTCAGACTGGTTTGCGGCGTGACGTGTTACTGCGGAGACAACTGGCAGATTGAAGCCTTCTAGTCTTAGCAGTTCGGAGGCTGTGTAGACTAATGCTATTGTTAAGATAACTGCGGCGACTACGGGGACTCCGATCATGGAAGCGATGACTGGCATGAATAATCCGGCGGCGTGGATGTCTTCGCGTACAAAGTCGTTGGTTGAGGGGAATGAGTGTTTGTGTTTTACTCCGTCGATTACGGGTAGAATGCCAGTTAGTTTTCCGTTGACTACTTTGTCAGCTTTCACTCGGATCAGGAAATCGGGGTTGAAGCCGATTTTTAGAGCTCCGGGGAGGAAGATGCAGCGGTTGTTTCTGTCGTCGGCTACCACCACGCAGTCTTCGGTTGAGAGGTGTTCTTGGTTGAGGATGTCGCAGATGATTTTGAGTTTGCCGTTTCTGGATATAGCGTCGCCCCAGATTTTGCCGGTTAGGCTCCCGTTTGATTCGCCTACTTCGACGCCGTATGCGTAGTCGGCGTTTATGGAAGATGCAAGTTTCTTTACTAATGTGACCGGAATTCCCGAGCTTACCAGTGCGACTTTGCAGTTTCTTGCTTTAAGCTGAGCGCATAGTCCATTTAGGTAGGCCATGGCGGGGATTTTGTTGAAGACGCTTTGCATGGTGTCTACTTTAACGCCTCGTAGTTGGCTGTATATGCGTCTAAGCGCTGATTCTAAGCTGATGATACCTGCTTCGTAGAGGAAGCCGAAGAAAAGGACTTTTAGAAGCACAGTAGCGCCTAGAGTTGTGGCTATCTGGTAGAAGAAGCGGTTTTTAGGAATCAGCACTCCCTCAACGTCGAGAACGACTAGTCGGGGTTTGGGTTTCTGGGCCATGGCTGTTTGGCACTCACAAAAAGGGGCGTTCTGCGCTAAAAAAAGTAAGAGCAGCTGCTGTCTGATAAATTATGCTGTTGGGTTGCAGGTGTGCTCCCTGTTTTGGAGTTCAAGGGGGCAGCCGCCTCCGCAGACCTGCAGGTCAGGGCAACCTTGGCATTTAGCTTCAACGTATTCGCGTTTGCGTAGCTTTTCGGCGAGGGGGCTGTTCCAGATTTGCATCCACGGTTGCGATAGGATGTTGCCCATGGATTCGAAGTAGCTTTGACAGGGGTATACGTCGCCGTTGGGGCCTACGCAGGCGTTTATCATGGCTGCTGTGCAACTCTTGATGCCTAAACCAAGCTGGACAGGGTTGAAGCTACAGTACTGTGTCGGGGTGTACCAGAGGAATTTCAGTGCCAGCAGTTGCGCTTTGTCCCGGATTTTGGGCAGCAGTGCTTTGAGTTCGTCGGTTGTTAATGCGAATTCGTCGCTTGCAGAGGGCGCTTTCCCAGAGTAGATTAGGCTGTTGCATCCGAACGCGTCCACGCCGAGCTCTTTGAGGTAGTCGATGGTTGTTAAGAAGTCCGCTGCGTTCTGCTTGCTGAGTGTGGTGTTTGTGGATACGTAGATGTCTGATTTCACAGCGTTTTTGATGCCTACGACGGTTTCTTTCCAGCTGTCCTCGGCGCCTGTCATGGCGTCATGCACTTTCGGTTTGTGGGATTCAAGGGTTATCTGCACAAAGTCCAGCCCCGCCTTCTCGAGCTTTGCCACGTAGGCTGGGTCTTTGAGGCGGCGTCCGTTGGTGATTAAGCCCGCAACTAAGCCTTTCTTCTGTGTGTATGCGAGTAATTCGGGCAGGTCTTCTCGCAGTGTAGGTTCGCCGCCTGTGAAGGTTAAGATGAAGACGCCTACGTCACTTAGTTTGTCAATGACCTGCTTCCACTGCTCTGTTGAGAGCTCCGGGGTTTCGTGTGGGCCGCCTGCGTAACAGTGGATGCAGTTGTTTTGGCAGCGGAAAGTTAACGCCATATCCATACGCAGAGGCGCGGAGTACTGGTGACTGAATGGTTCTTCCCTTTGTATTTCGAGGTATGTGACGGGGTCGATTTTCTGTGTCTGCGCCAGCGTGCTGATGGTGAAGACGAGTCGCTCGTAGTCGGTTTTGGCTTGGTCGGCGCCGACGCGGTACATGCCGCGGATTTGTTTTATGGTTTCTTCTTCGGGGATGCCCTGCATGAAGTAGTAGGCGTATGCGGCGGCGGTTTGGTTGAGGTGGAGTACGTTGTTGCCGTTTATCACCATAACGCCTTGCCCAGTCTGTTCAACGCGGAGCTGCAGCGACATTCCAGCGTACTTGTCGGTTCCGCGGTAGCTGTAGCGGCCAAACGGGATATGCTGTTTTCTGCCTAAGTGTCGTAGGAAGCTCATTTTATCTTCCTCCTCCACCCGCACAGGCGCATGCACATGACACGCAGGCACACGCGCAAGCACAAGCTGCACAGGCACAGACGCATCCGCTCTTATGCGGCGCAGGTTCGTGGCTGGCTTTAGGCGGCGGTGGCACTATAGAGTTAGCGAATTTCTCCAAGTTGACGACGATGTTGCTTGAGGTCTTCTCCAGTGAGGTGGCGATGTTGTTGGCGAAGTCCGCGCCGGGGATTGCTGGTGCGGGGCCTGACTGCGCTGGATTGCCGATGTTTGGGTGATATGTTGGGTGCGGGTGATAGATTGTGTAGCCGTACCACCACCAGAACCACATGGGCTGCGGCTGGAACGGGCGGTCGCGGAAAATGGTTTCGGTTCGGGCGCGCTGGTTGGGGTCCATCATTAGCCACAGCAGTTGCTCGTCGTAAGCGTTCGAGGCGAGTTCGGGGGTGCCTGCCGTCTCGACCTGTTTCCATGCTTGGTCGACGATTTTGCGGTAGTAATCAACGGTGTCTTTGCGGCTGTAGCCTTTGAGTTTCTCTTCTGTGGTGTCCCGCAGGAACATGACGGTTTTGGCGAGTTTCTCCTCGTCGAGACTGCCGTCGGCTTTGAGTGAGTTTAGGAAGTCTATTTCGTAGTACCGCAGCGGGTTTTCTTGGCTGCCGGTTTTGTTTTCGTAGGGCGGTAGCACCTTGAGTTTGAGTGAGGGTTTGGTTTCCTCTGCCCAGACCGCGCGCTTCTGCAGCAGGCTGTAAAGTATCTCTGTTACCAGCTGCGGCGGCTTCATGTCCAGCAGGTACGAGGCTTCAACGGCGGTTAAGCCGCGTTTGACGCCTAAGGTTTCCATGCTGACTTGGGGCTTCTGGTAGCTGCTCTTGCTTGCGCGGTATATAATGTAGAGGAAGACAACGATGGCTACGAACACCGCTACTACCGCTAAGATGACAATGATGAAGTCGAAGCCTAAGCCGCCTGTGGATGTAGCTGGAACATAATTCGGCATGTACTGGGCGGGGAAGGAGACGCCTACCATGAACTGCTCGCCTGCGCTGATTTGGGGTTTTTCCCAGTAAACTGCTGTTCTGCCTTCAACTGTGGAGGTGCCGTTGTAGAAGACTTCGGTAGTCTTTACTTCACCACCTTGCACACCTTGCGGCAGCACAATCTGTACTCTAACATCGCTTATCCCGACCGATGTGTCCCACTGTGGGATGAATTGCATGCCGTAGTTGCCGGG
This sequence comes from uncultured Candidatus Bathyarchaeia archaeon, assembly GCA_964410435.1. Classification (GTDB taxonomy): domain Archaea; phylum Thermoproteota; class Bathyarchaeia; order Bathyarchaeales; family Bathycorpusculaceae; genus Bathycorpusculum. The sequence continues at coordinate 2,076 of CAYPGY010000039.1, read as the reverse complement.
GTTAGTGGTGTCGTTGACTATCATGCCTGCGACGTTTGTGCTTATGGTCCACCAGATGCTCTGTCCAGCTGTTAGGGGCGTCTTGAAATCCACTGAGGCGACGTTTTCGCTGAACTTGTAAGTACTTAGTTGGTTGCCGTACTGGTCAAAGGCTTCACCGATTGTGAAGTCCTGTTTAGGCTGACCCAAATCAAACGCTTTTATGGTGCCAGAGGTGACGGTTATGCTCACGTTGTAGATGAGGTCGATTGTGCCGTCTTGGTTGATGAATATCTGCGCCCACTCTTGATTGATAGTGTAGGTTCCTGCGGCGCTGGCTAACTCTACCATTGAAGCTGAAGCTATGAAGACGGCGATTAAGGCAACAAAAACCGCTGATCGGTTTACCATTTTGGTTCCTCAGCTACTTCAAAAGTTGTGCCGCAGTACGGGCACTTGGCGTAGGGTACGCCTTGGTTTATCTGTATTTGGTCGGCGTTTATGCTTCCTCCGCAGTGGGGGCACTTGATCTGCGCTGCCGTCATGCGTCCTGAGAGTTCGAGGTGCTGGACGACGGTTTTGGGTCTGCGGTTAAGGTACCAGACGCCGGCGACTACGACGATACCGATGAGGAACAGGATGCCGCTTGTGATAAGTCGTGTCTGAACTAGTTGAGGATAATCAGCTACGGCCTCACTTCCAGCCGCCATTGCAAAGATAACTGCGAAGAAGAAACAGATAACAGCGATTATAGCGCCGATAACAGTGGATAATTTCATAATTAGTGCTTGATAATTCATTAGAATTTAAAGATAGCCCCATTTCGCTAGTCTCAACATGTTAACTTTTATTATCCGTTAAAATACGGGACTATTGTTACTAATAAAGAAACAACATTTTTTTAAAAAAACCCATAAATTTTTTATTTCACCATAATCATGATGTTTTTGGTGTTAGACGTGGAAGTGGAAGTCAAAGGCGTTGACGAACAAGGCCGCATAATTCTCCCAAAAACTTGGCGGGAAAAATACCTAAAAAACAAAAAAGCAGTTATCCAAGCCAAAGGCGACACCATAGAAATAAAACCAGTTACTTCCGTTGACCTTACAGAGTACTTTGACAAAATGGAAGTAGACATTAAAGCTGACCTCTCAGACTGGCATAAAGTCCGCAAAGAACTAAGAGGCAAATAGATGCCGCCGGCTTTCGTCGATGCGAACGTATTCATCTATGCCTTTTTAAAGACTAAGCGCCAGTTGCAGCCAAATGAATTAAAAATTAAAGAGGCAGCTAAAAGAATCGTTGCACGAATCAGCAGAGGCGAAGAAGTAGCCACGTCGGTTGTTCATTTCAGTGAAGTATGTAACATCTTAGAGGATTTTCTCCCCTTTGAAGAGGCATCCCTTTTTGAGAAAACTCTGCTGCATCTAGAGAACATGACGATCTTTGAAGTTACAGCTCAGGATTATCTTAACGCAGTAACTTTGGCTGAGGTCTTCCATACAGGCGTTAATGATGCTTTGGCGTATATGCTGATGGAAAAGGCGGGGTTGCAGCAGATTTATACTTTCGACAAAGACTTTGATGTTTTTACAGGCATTAAACGTGTTATTGAGTAACCTGTTGTAAGAATAATGTTCGTTTAAAGATAGGGTCAGTGTTTGGAAGTCTATTGGCTTCTTTATATAAGAGCGGGGAGTGCTGCTGAGGCAGGTAGGTTAGTCTTAGCTGCTTTTTATAGGGGATAGGGGGTAGCGGCAAAGCAACAAAGCTCCAGACAGATAGTCGCATACGCTTTCGTATACTGCTTTAAATAAGGGGGGTCTAGTCGGAAATCACAGGTAACCTCGTGGCTTGGTTGGTTTGCGAGGTTCAATTAGAAGACGCTTTTGCCAGCTGCGTTGGTTGTACTGTCACCACAACCAAACAGCAACCCAAAAAAGCTGCTGAACCAAAAACAGCTTTTTCTGCATAAAATTTTGGAAGATGGTGTAGCAGGGCAGCATTCCCTTCTTCTTCTAATTTAAAATTTTTTGCTGCAACGTGTATGTTTAGGCTGCAAAAGAGGCATTTCTAGGGCTTAAACGACTTGCGCTT
>CAYPGY010000038.1:0-16420 GCA_964410435.1 uncultured Candidatus Bathyarchaeia archaeon | reverse complement strand
GGACCCGCCTTCGTTCCCTAATGCGGTTTAATTTTGACTCTGCCAATTTTACAGCGGTCTGCGATTGGCTAGCACAGCTGCTGCTTTTGCAACCCTCTTTGGCGAGGAATAAAACGGTATTCCGCCGCTTTTTAGAATGCGCGTGCCATTGAGGATGTTGCTTCCCCCCATAAAGTAAGCCAAGAGCGGCTTGCCGCAAACCTTGCTTGCATCAACTATGGCTCTAGCGGGTTCCTCAGAGGCAACTAAGCCCTGCGAGACATAGATGGCGATTATCATGTCAATGTTTTCTGAAGCAGAGACTAATTCGATGACTTCTTTGTAGCGGTGGTAGTTTGCGTTTCCCGTCATGTCGATGGGGTTACGTGGAGAGGCGATTTGGGGAAGAATAGCGGTGAGTTCCTTCACGGTCTTCGGTGGTAACTCGGGAAGCATTAGTCCTTGTTTGCTGCAAGAGTCGGCGGTGACGACTCCGAGGCCGCCGGCGTTTGAGATTATGGCGACATTTCTTCCGCTAGGGCAAGGTTGACTGAAAACCTGCATGGCGTCATATAGTTCCTCTATATCTTCGACTGTGATTGCACCAGCCTGCGTTAGGGCTGCTTTAGCTATCCCTATGTTGCCGGCTACGGAGCCTGTGTGGGAAAGCGCTGCCTTTGCGCCTGACTCGGTTACGCCGGATTTCAAAATAACAATGGGCTTCTTTTTAGAGACGGATTTAATCGCTTCAAAGAGTTTTCTGCCATTCTTTATTCCCTCGACGTACATGGCGATTACCTTTGTTTGCGGGTCATCTTGGAGATACGCTAAACAGTCCGCTTCGTCTACATCGCACTTATTGCCTAAATTAATGAACTTTGAGAAGCCGACTTCCTCTTTAGCAGCCCAATCAAGAGTCCCGCAGCACATTGCACCGCTCTGCGAAACAAACGCTATTGACCCCTTGAGGGGTTTGCTAAAGGTAAAGGATAAGTCCAAGTCGATTTCGGTGTTTATTAGACCGAAGCAGTTGGGGCCGAGGGTTCTGACGCCGTTTTGCCTGGCGATCTCTGTGATTTGGTCTTGAAGGTATCTTCTTCCGACTTCGGCGAAGCCTGAGGAGATAATTATTGCCCCCTTAATGCCCTTCTTGGCTGCCTGCTCCAGAATTCCGGGAACCATTGATGCATGAACGACGACTTCTACTACGTCAATGTCGTTTGGGATAGACTCAATATCCGGGTAGACTTTTTGTCCAAACATCTCCGTGGCGTTTGGGTTAACTAAAAATATTTTGCCATCGTATTTGCTTCCAAGCGCATTCCGCGTGACCGCGCCTCCAACTTTGTCTATTTTGTTGTTTGCTCCGACGATGGCTACTGAACGCGGCGCAATCAGGCGTTTCATTTGGATGGAGGTTTCTTTGAAACTATTGTTTTCGCCGTTAATGATTTCCAATTATCCAGCCTTCCGTCTGTACTATTAAGCGCTCTATCTACAATAATAAATCAGCGGAAAGTCACATGAATTTGATTCATGGTTAACGATAAAAAGCTAAGCTTTTCGTAGTTATGAGCTAAAATTTTAAAGAACAAACTGCCATATGCATTAAATGAATACTTATGCGAGTTTTCCCAAGGCCAATAGTTGTCGTTAGCAGATGCATGGAATTTGGAGCCGTTAGATACGATGCACAGATGATCTCAAGTGATTTCATCAAGCAACTGAAAGCTTACGTTGAGTTTATCCCTGTCTGCCCCGAAGTCGAAATCGGATTAGGCATACCGAGAGAACCGCTTCGGCTCGTAAAGAAAGGCGATAGCATCCGTCTTATTCAGCCTGCAACCGGCTTGGATTTCACAGACCAAATGGATGCGTTTTCCAAAAAGTTTCTTTCCTCCTTAGGCGAGGTTGACGGTTTCATCCTAAAGAGCAAATCGCCCAGCAGCGCAATTAAGGACGCCCGAATCTACCCCAGTGAACAAAAAGTTGCCGCGTTAGGTCGGGGCCCCGGCTTTTTCGGCGGAGCAGTACTGAAGGATTTTTCCAATAAAGCCGTTGAGGACGAGAAGCGCCTGCTTAATAACCGCATAAAAGAGCATTTCCTGACAAAACTGTACACTCTGGCAGACTTTAGAGCTGTTAAGAAGGCTGAAAACGGAAACGCACTTGTCGATTTCCAGGCTAAAAACAAGCTTTTACTTACCGCCTATAGCCAAGTTGAGCTTCACATAATGGGGCGCTTGGTGGCGGAAAGAAAGAATAAACCCTTACGTGAGACTCTTGAGGCGTATGAAGCGCATCTTTCTGAAGCGTTGAAGCGGCCGCCTAAGGTCGGCTCAAACTATAACGTGTTAACTAAGGCTGCAGGGTATTTCACTTCCAAATTGACAAGCAAAGAGAAGGCGTTCTTTTTGGATTCAGCGAATAAGTATAAGCTGGGTCTAGGGCCGTTTTCTGCGCCGCTGAGTATCTTGAAGTCATGGATAATCCGCTTTGAGGAAGATTATTTAGAGCAGCAGACCTTTTTTGAGCCTTACCCGGAAAAACTTGCAGTAACAGAAAACGTTAGCGCGAAAGAGGAAAAAGACTACTGGACATAACAGATGTTGTTAGAGAAAAACAAAAAGGGGAAAATTAGAATGGCGCGAATACTCCGATAAACACCAACCATGCTAGCACTGTTTTAGCAACGAAGCTAAGCACTATGTATGCTCGTTCGCCGTAGAGGTAATCCTTCCATTTGCCGATGCCCTTGTACTGCAGTACCATGTTAAGAGCGAATACGTTGAACACTATGAAGTAGATGAAGAGTATCGAGTAAACAAACGCGGGCGGCTCAGCTCCCGTTGAATTGACTGCTGCAATGAAATAGGCAAATAGCACCACCCACGGGACGCCTCCTGATATGCAGCCTACTAAAAACGCTGACCACGAAGTTTTTTCCGTATGCTGATTCACCACTTCCATGTAGTATCCGAACATGATCATCATCGCGTTTAAGGTGAAAATCATTACTAGTGACCAGAAGTCCCAGACGCCCACAAACGTGGATATCAGCACAATCATAATTGAACTGGAGAAGGCGTATTCATACCACCGGTAGGGGTTGATGCCTTTCTTGAGGTTTTCGTTGTAAGCCTTGTTTTTTGGGAAAGCTATTAGGAAATGCGCCAAAGATGATAGTAGGGGGAATGACGCTACTATTACGCCTAGGTAGCTTAGTGTGAACCAGACTTGAGGGTCGGGTGCGATGTTGAAGGTGGGCGGTGTTCCGGGGGTTATGTCGAGTTTTAAGTAGAATGTGTATATGTCTCGGTTCCAAGTTAGCAGTGTGCCCAGTGCCAGCATTATGATGCCTTGTGATAAATGCAGAATTCCTGCGCCTAAGTTGAATTTCTTTAAGTAGCTAAAAGATATGGGTGATTTAGAGATATTGGCTTGTCTTTCTTTATTATTCAATCTATTCACCTCCTTGCTGTGACAGTGTAAACTAAGAAACCGTTCTAACAGAGGAGCTATATATCATTTTAATAAGAGTATGTTATAGTGCTGAGTCAAGCACATTGACAATTAGTCAAGAAGCTAATTTTATAAAATGATAAGAAAGTAACTTTTGGATGAATCTATATGGTTCAAAGTATACATTACGAGGTCGTAGATAAGAACGGCAAAGTTGAGATTCGACGTTACCCAAAAATCGTGATAGCTAAAGCATCCAATACTGAACCCGACAATTTCGGAATGCTTTTCCGCTTTATCTCAGGAGACAATAGGCAGAGAGAAAAAGTAAAAATGACCACACCCGTCTTTTCTCAAGACATATCCCAAGAAATCAAGATGACCTCACCAGTTCTGTCTGACTTCACCAGCCAAGGCTATATGGCCTTTGTTATGCCTTCTGAGCTAAACCTGGAAACTACCCCCGCACCATTAGATAGCCGCGTTAGAATAGAGGAGGTTCCCTCAAGACTCGTTGCGGTTCTACGTTTTTCTGGAAGCTGGTCTGAAACGCATTTTGAAGAAAAAACGAAAGAACTACTGCAAGAGTTAGCCGATGCCAAAGTAAAAACAAAGGGCAATGTCTTTTCGATGCTGTATAATCCGCCTTTCAAGCCTAGTTTTTTTAGAAGGAATGAAGTGGCAATCGAAGTAGAGAATGAATAAGAAATGTTAGGATGAGGCGAAGTTTAGCAATTCATCTATTTTGTGAATCTCAATAGAGTTGCTCGCATGCTTTAATGTGGTGCGTTTGCCTGCCGTGAAAAGTGCCGTCTCGTTGCCGTCAAGCAATTTCATATTACACAGTTTATGCGCAACCGCCGTAATCATATCTTTTTCGCTGAGGTAATCAACCAAGATTGGTTTAACCCCAAACACCAATTCAAGCTGCTTCTTAACCTCCCTATCAGGGGTTGCGGCGATTATCGGCTGAGTTAGTTTGAAGCGGGCAATCATGCGGGCGGTGTAGCCAGTACGAGTTAACGCAATAACCTTATCAAGCGGCATGCTCTGGCATATTTCCTGAATCGCCTTACTAACAGTATCTGAAATGTTAATGTAATGTGTAGCTTCAACCTTGCTCTTCACCGCTGACTCCGTTTCATGCGCTATCCTTGCCATCATATCTACAGCTTCAACGGGGTATTGCCCGATTGCTGTTTCGCCTGAAAGCATAACCGCGTCGGAACCGTCTAGGATGGCGTTGGCTACGTCGCTGACTTCTGCACGGGTCGGGTTGGGCTGGTGAATCATGGATTCCAGCATCTCCGTGGCGGTTATCACGAGTTTTCCCCGCTGGTTACACTGCTTAATAAGTGACTTCTGAACAAGCGGAACCTTCTCAGGCTCTATTTCGACACCTAAGTCTCCGCGGGCAACCATGATTCCGTTTGCAGCTTCAAGGATTTCAGGTGCGTTTTCGACGCCTTCGCTGTTCTCGATTTTAGCGATTATTCCGCCGTTAAATTTTTGTTTTTTCGAAAGTTCTTCTACATCGGCAACGCATCGGGTGAAAGAGAGGGCAGCGTATTCTATATCATACTTCTTTGCGAACGCCACAACCTCTATGTCTTTTTTATTCAATGTGGAAACAGCAAGGTGCTTGTTGGGGATGTTCACTCCTTTGCCATCTTCGATTCTGCCGCCTGTTAAGGCTCGCAGGGATAATTTGCGGTTGCCTTTCTCTACGATTTTTGTCTTGATTTTACCGTTGTCGATTAGGATGGAGTCGCCTACTGCTACTTGGTCATAGAAGTTATGGTTGAAGCATACTTCTTCACCGCCAAAGCCCACTTCGAAAACGTCGTCTGCTTTAATGACTTTGGATTCTTTTACTTTTAATCTAACTTCTGGACCTTTTAAATCTATAATAATCGGGATTTCGGCTACTTCACGCACAGCCTCGATTGTTGACTGGTACTGTGGGATGTTTCCGTATGCAGTGTTGATTCTTACACCGTTCATGCCCAGCTGATACATTTTTTTGATCGTTTCCTTCTTGGCGCTGGCGGGGCCTACTGTGCAGATGATTTTGGTCTTCTTGAACAACTAAATCACTTTAACAGGATACTGAAAAACAGGTTTCTAATTAAAGGATGACGGTACCATAAACACCGCTGTCTTGGTAGAAGAGCAGCAGACAGATCAGCATAATCAAGTTATTGATTCATTAAGGAAAGTTAGCGGAACTATAGACTCTGTATGTCTCGATTTCCCTGCTTTATATAGGGGGTAGGGAGGTAGCTGCAGAGCAACAGCGTTTGCCTTTTTAGCCCTCAAAATTAGGGGGTGTAGCGAAAAATCGCATGATAAACGAGCGATTGATAGGTTCAAATGAAAAATTTACACCTGCCCTTATACGGAAGCCTGCTGAATTAGGCACTTGGCGTCTTCATTATCCCTAAATAACACGGTCTCGACTGCATTTAGAGTTTTTATACTTAAGCGGTCAGTAACAAGCGATGCATTTGCCTGAAAACCTCCAAGAAAGCCGAAGTACCATAGACGCTGGATGCGAATTCGAAAACTGGGCTGCTCAACCTGAAAACTCAGCGCAGCAAGCTAAGCCCAAGAAAAACAGAAAAGGCCAGAGCAAAGGCGAAGAGAAAACCGTTACCTGCGCCTATGAGGAGCAAAACAGTCACGGCGACAAAAACCGCCGCAGCTACATACTCACAGTAAGCGACCCGCAGAACATAGCTGAAAATGCAGCTAAAAGCAAGTTCCAACCCGTAGCGGCTTTCAAGCTAAACATGCAGGCGCTAAAGCTCAAGCAAACCGCAAAAATCGACCGCTTAATCGCAGTTGACGCCATCCGCACCAAGTTGGTGCCCTATAATTTCCAGCTTAAAACCGCGCTGCAAGTCATCAACGAGATGAACGCCAACGCAATTCTCGCCGACGAAGTGGGGTTAGGTAAAACGATTGAAGCCGGACTCATCATGAAAGAGCTTCTTCTGCGCGAAGAAATCAACTCCATCCTCATTGTTGCGCCGAAGAGTCTGCTCTCTCAGTGGAAGAGCGAAATGCAGGAGAAATTCGGCGAAACCTTCCTCATCGCCAACAAACCCGGCGAACGCGCCAACTTTAAAACAGGCAACAGAATCCTCTGCTCACATACGCTTCTGCCACGTAAATTCGAGCAAATCTCCAAACGCACATGGGACCTAGTTGTAGTGGACGAAGCCCACGCTTTCCGTAATACGCACAGCAAAGGCAGAAACGCCCTCTTTGAACTACGGAAAAATCACCTGTTGCTCTTAACCGCTACGCCTCTTTGTAACAAGCTAACTGACCTCTACAGCATAGTTGACTTGGTGGAGCCGGGAATGCTTGACAGCGAACGTGCCTTTATCTCCCGCTACGCAGAGGACGCAAGAAGCAGAGTAGTAAAAGAAACCGAGGCGCATCTCCTCAGAAGCTACCTAAGAGACGTAATGTGCCGAACCCGCCGCGAACAAACCGGCATCCCATTCACCAAACGCATCGTTGAATCCAGAACGCTCGAACCCACACCTGAGGAAAGAGCATTCATTGACTACGCAACAGAGTACCTTCGCGGCGTAAGCAAAAACCAGTACCGCACCATAGAAGCCCTAAAAGCCGAGAACCCTAACAGGACGTTTACGGAGTCACAGAGCAACGCCATACTGGTCTTCCAAGCGATAACTCTTCAGCAGTCCTTCTCCAGCTCACCCGCAGCTTCGGTTCAGTCGCTGATTAAACGCGGACAACGCTTCCCAACCGAAGCAGCCGTGACAAGCCAACTAATCGAGATGGCAAGCAAAGTCAAAAGCGCCAAACTGGAACTACTGGGCAACGTACTTCGGGAAACGCCAAAGGAGCAGGCGCTCATTTTCTGCCTGCGAAAAATCACTGCACATAAAATCAAGGAGATGCTTGACGCACAATTCGGTAAAGCTGAGGTCTTTTTAGGCGATATGGATCAGGAGCAGCGCGATGCAGTTATCTCGAGATTTAAAGCTGGGGAAACAAGGTACCTCGTCGCCACCGACGCAGCCGCAGAAGGTCTTAACCTGCAGAATTGCTGCCTCATGTTCAACTATGACTTACACTGGAACCCCATGAAGATCGAGCAGCGCATCGGTCGCATCCACCGCTTTAAACAGGACCGAGACGTAACCATATTCAACCTCGCAGTGAAAGACACAATCGACGACTACGTTCTGCATGTGCTTTACCAGAAGATCGACCTCTTCAACATGACCGTGGGCAAAATGGAAACTGTACTCGCTGAGCTTAAAGAGGGCAATCAGGATATTCAGAAGACAATCGGCGAAATCCTACTGCGTACAAATTCAAGAATCGATATCCAGAAGGAGCTTGAGAAGCTTGCATGCGACCTCAACGTGTCGCGGCAGAACCAGGAATTGGCCGAGCAGTTCACGCAGGGAGTGTTGGGTTGAGCGCAGAAACCGCAAGCGAGGAAATCAAGCAATTCGTCAACGCCTACGTCAAATCCAAACAGGGCAAAATCGCTGGGGAAAACGGCGAAGTCTTCACAGTCACTTACCCCGACGACGCCGAACCGCATGAGTACACTTATGAATCATCTGTTGCGCGCAAAACAAAGGCACAGTTGATCACTGCGGGCAGCCCAGCTTTTCAGCAGATACTACGTGAATGTCTCGAAAACGGGGCACCCTGCCAAGTTCAAGTTAAACCTAAAAGTGACATGGAAGCGGTCATCCGTAAATACTTTAAAGATCAAGCGTTTGATTGCCAAAGCTGCTACGAAACTTCAGACTCAAAACCAGTGCATATCTGCGTGAAACCGCAGCACTGTATTCACCGCATTAACAACGGCAAAATAGTATCAGTAGAAGTCGGTAAGTCCGAGCCCCAAAAGTTTTTCCTATTCTACTACTCCGTGACTTTCCAGAATAAACTCAGAGCAAAAAACGAGGAAATAATCTGTATCTTACTGGATGAAAAAGGCAACACGGTAACATCTGAAGCCGTCAGCGAAGACAACCTACTATGCAACGAAGCAATCGAGCTTCAAGACGCAAAAAATAAGTTGAAACCCGAAATATTCGAGAACATCAAATACGCGGCTGACGAAAAACTCTATGCGCTACTTCAGCAAAAGGTAATGCTTTTTGATCTGCCTTTGGGTAAAGAGAAAAAAGCAAAAATCAGAAGCTTCGAGAAGCGGCTCCGTAGGGAACGCCGAGAACACGTCATCTCTAAAAGACACGACTTTGACTACGTGAAGTGGCAAGCCAGCTATGACACTTTGGTGAAGCGTGAAGAAGAATCCTACACAACCAGCGTGGTCGTAAAATTCGTTAATCTACTAGTCATTAACACAGCTAGAGTCAAGTTTGAAGTTAAACTCGATAACAAGGCAGCCTTCAACTGCAGTTTCACCTTGGGCATTAACCAGCCGTTGGAGGTAACGTGCCCAATCTGCCATGGCTCCTTCAATGAGGGATACGCAACCCAAGACGGACTCTACGTCTGTGGAGATTGCACACGCCAATCCGTTGATACAGCTAGAATCTACTCTAAAAAAGCGGCGCTCTCGCTCGACGAGAAACTAGGTGAGTACGTAGAGAAAGACGGCGGATTTGTCTGTACTGTATGCGGCAAAAAATACAGTAAACTGCTCGAATTCAAATGCAGCCATGATAACTCAAGCGTCTGCATCTACCACACGGGCACCTGCAGCGTCTGCGGCAAGGTCTTTTCTAAACTTAACCTCAAATATACAAGCGACTTCCAGAGGCAACTATGCCCCAAACATGCAAAGGAGACATAGCGATGCGTTCAAATTTCAATGGAGTCATTAAAGAAATCGTTGAGCAGTACCCAAACATTGACTTGGCAGGGTACTTGGCGGATAACCTTCAGTTGCCTATGGAAAAAGCTGAAGTGCTAGCGGCAAGGATAGAGAAGCAGATTCTGCAAAAAGTTGCGGTCGGTAAAGAAGTAAAGATGCTTAGGCTGATGAAAAAAATTGGTGAAGACGAACAAAGCCAAACCTGCAGCTACCCAGTTGATGTTCTATCGGAAAAAGAGTTTGAGTACTTCATTAAGTGGCTTCTAGGCGAATTAGGGTACGAAGCGCAGCCAGAGAATTATGCAGCTACACAATATGGGGTTGACGGTGTCGCCGTTAAGGACGGCGTAAAAGTCGCTGTTGAAGCAGTCAGGTGCCCAAAAGATTACAAAGTCACCGATTCAATCTTACGGATAATGCAGGCGAAGAGAGGAGACTGCCCGAAGGCGCTGGTAATAACAACCGCCACATTCACCGACACGGCTAGAGTTGAGGCGGAAAAGGTAGGCGTTGAACTCTGGGACAATGGAGTGCTGCAGGAAAAAATTTTGGAAGCTAAAAACCGTGTTGACATAGAAGTGCAGGTTAACTTCCCTAAATTCAAGGGCACACTGCTTGACAGCCTCTTGGCACTGGCGGAAAACAAAATTTTCCTCCTCGAAGCCAAAGCCGACGGAAAATACGACGTTAACCTGCCAGGTGTAAAGTATCCGCTGCTAACTTTCCAAACCCAAAATGGTGCTGTCACCCGATGCATCCAGAGGATAAAGTACAATGAGCCAGTCACCGAAGCAGACGGCGAAGCAATCATTGTAGCCGACGACGAGCAAGCTTACGGGCTAGTTATGCATTACCTTGAACTGTTCCTGGAGTAGGTTTATCGCAATACACAAAAAGCTGATTGAGTGACTATACCTTATGAGCACCCAAAACAAGACAGTTATGTTTGACGAGTTAAGCAGCGACGAAATCGCGGAAGCCGCCAAAGCGGGTGCAGTCGTAATTTTTCCTCTTGGTAGCATCGAAGCACACAGCACACATCTGCCGCTATGCACAGACAGCATCCAAGCCGAATTCATCGCGGTAGAAGTAGCAAAGAAGACAGGTTCAATCGTCGCTCCGCCGGTTCGCTTCGGCATCTGTAACGCAACCCGCAACTTCCCCGGCACCTTAACAGTCCAGTTTAACACGCTCTATGCTCTTGTGCATGATTTGCTCTCCGAGTTAGTCCGTAGCGGTTTTAGGCGGATTTTGGTGATTAGTGGTCACGCGGGGAATTCTCATATGGCTATGCTTCGGCTCGCCAGTCAAGACATCGTGTCAGTTAACGAGGACAAGGGCGTTCGTGTTATGGTTCTTTCGGATTTTGACTTCGCAGATGAACTTATCCCAGAATATGCCGCTGTTGGTGATGGTCATGCGGGTACGATTGAGACTTCAAGGGTTATGGCGATTCGTCCAGATTTAATTAAGGGAAAGGGCAAAGCTGATGTTTGGCGTATGCCACGTTTTGAGGTTATTGCTCACCCCGAATTGTGTATTCCATCGGCGGTTAACGGTGACCCAACTGCTGCGACAGGGGAAAAAGGGGAAAAAATTAACAGGTACATAATAGAAAAAGTATCTGAACTCGTAGAGGAACTCAAGCGCTGAAAACTGGCTTGACTTCGACTACTTTTTTTGCTCTTGTTTTTGAGAAAGCTTCTTCATGGGTTCTTGACAGCATACCAATTTGCAGCTCTCATCACAGTCACATGAGTTCTCGACTAGTACAATCAAGCCGCATTCGTCACACTTGTACTCTTCACCTTTATGTTTAGCCAAAAAATCACCTGCCTAAAAGTTAAATTAGAAATCCAATAATGCTGGATTGTTAATGGTATAAGAAGGATTTGCAGCTTAGACCTAAAAAGTGAAGCTATGGTTTTGAGGATTCGTCGACTGCTTTCTTGTAGAGCGCTTTATCGATGGTGCGTGCGTCGAGGTTGTGTTTTGCAGCGGTTTTTCGTAGCGACTGCAGCAAGCGCACATAGTTCTGCGGTGTGAATAGTCCAGGCGGCGGATTGCCCAGCAGACCTTTCCAGACGCTCTGCTCAAATATCCCATAGTTACGTGGATCAAAAAACGTTAAAATTACGCTTGCGATTACGGGGCTTATGCCTTCAAGAGTGGAGAGGCAGTTTAAGCGGTACGTGTCATCAGCGTTTGGCAAGCTGAAAGTTTGGCCGGTGATGCGCTGTACTTTTTCTTCGTCGTTGCGTGCGATGAGTTCCTGTGCGCGCTGCAACTTTTCTGGATCCGCTTTGAATTTCCACTCGATTACTGCGGAGAGATCTTTCAGCGTTAGTGCTTTGTTTTTGCGGAATTTGGCACCCAGTTCACGTTCACGCTGCGCTTGCCAGCCATAGGCTTTATCGTACTTTTTGCTCCACATTAAATAGTCTGGCTTATCCAACTGATTTCACGTCTAATGGTGATACTTTGCTTGTCAGGCTTTTCTATTTTTCTTTGTCTGCAGAAAATTGAATAGTAAGTAGCGCTTGTTTTAGCCTGCTTTCTTGCCGATTGGAAGTTTATGCGTCTGTTGTTCTGCAGCTACCTCCCTACCCCTTATAAAAAGAAGCCCAAAGCAGATTCAGCGGGGAATTCACCGGTTATCGCCAGTGGATGGGATTTAGCGCAAATACCAAAAAACGTTAGTCAACAACTCTGTACTGGCACTCAGAGTTTTAGTCAAGGATTCCTGACGAAAACCCTTTTATCAAAACCCGCTCTCAGCTTCCATGTAGCGGCAAAATGTAGAGAAAAGTCATGTCAGACAAAAAACTGTTTACAGCCAGCGCTCTAATTCTCCTTTTGTTTTCATTGATTTCGCCAGCCAACGCAAACTGGGCAATGTTCCACGCTGACCTCAATCGCACCGGCGTCGCAGCCGAAGATTGGTCTCCGGGGTCGGTTACTTGGAACTTCGCGACAGGCGGCGCCATTAGAGCCTCACCCGCAATATCTGGCGGCATAGTCTACATCACCTCCTACGACGACTACGTTTACGCGCTCGACGGCGTCACTGGAGCAAAGATATGGAGCTACAAAAGCGGCGGCGACATCTACGCCTCACCAGTCATCTCAGACGGCGTACTCTACATTGCTTCACAGGACCAAAAATTCTATGCATTAAACGCTTCAACTGGCTCCGAGATTTGGAGCAGATCCTTCGTAAACGGTTACCATACCTCTTCAGCGGCAGTATCCGATGGAATGGTGTATTTTGGGGGCGGAGACGGCTACATCTACGCATTAAACGCCGCTGATGGTGCTATCGTCTGGAGTTTCCGAACTAACTGCAACCCCTTCTCCTGTCCAGCCGTTGTAGACGGGGTCGTCTACATTGGAGGCATGGATGCTAATTCAGGACAGATGTATGCGCTGGACGCAGCTACCGGGACTAAAATCTGGAATTTTACGGCAGGCGCACAGTACTACATGGTTTATTCCTCGCCTGCGGTTGTAAACGGAGTGGTATACTTCGGCTCAGACGACCGGAAAGTGTACGCGCTTAATGCTGCTACGGGCGCTAAAATCTGGAGTTACCAAACAGGTGCGCTCACGGAGTCGTCGCCTGCAGTCGTAGACGGGGTTGTCTATATCGGCGCAAACAACCATAACCTCTATGCGCTAAACGCCTATACGGGCGCTAAAATCTGGAGCTTCTCGGCATACAACTGCATAATGTCAAGTCCCGCTGTCCTCGACGGAGTAGTATACGTGGGGTCTACAGACAACAACTTGTACGCCATCAACGCATCCAACGGATACCAGCTTTGGAGCTACACAACAGGCGGCTCAATCTATTCCTCGCCAGCCGTGGCTAAAGGCGGGCAAGTTTACGTAGGCTCCAACGACGGTTACCTCTACTGCATTAACGCAAAAAGCAAATCCCCGTACTATCAGCTTGACAAAGCGTATTCGCCGGATTCTAACCAGAGCAGTGTTAAGCAGTACATTACTATCTATCCAGACGGCTCCATCTCAGATCCTAACGCCCCAATAGTCCGAAACGGAAACTATTATGCACTCACAGGCGACATCGGCGGCTCAATAAGAGTACAGAAAGACAACATAATAATCGACGGCCAAGGTCACAAAATATTCGGAAACGGCCAAAATCCCACTGGAGGCGACATAGACCTAAACAACCGAGACCACGTCACAATCAAGAACACCCTACTCTCAGGATTCTTCGGCACAGCCATACACATGGGCTCAATGGACATCACCAACCCCCAAAATACAGTTGGGAGTAGAAACTGCATAATTACAAACAACACAATAACAGGAGGAACCCCATACTACTGTTTCCCCATATGGGTTGAAGGCTCCAACAACTCTATCACAAACAACCACATCTATGGTAACCAGGGCATGGGTATAGCACTTGAAAAAGGCACAGGTCACATTATCGCGGATAACCTAATTGAGAACAACGGCATGTACGGCATTAGCTTCGAATACGGCCAGGCAACTGTCCGCGGCAACCGTTTCAACAACAATACCTGCGGTCCCTACTACTTCACTGATAACCTAATGGGTATGGCTCCTGCACAGGATATAGATAGCTCCAACCTAGTGGACGGCAAACCAACTTACTACTGGATAAACCAACACAATAAAGCGGTCCCAACAGACGCGGCAGTGGTAATTCTGATTAACTGCAGCAAAATCGCCGTCAGCGGCCTAAACATAGACAGAGGCGGAAAATACAACGGCTATAGCATCTTTTTGGCGGACACAACAAACTCGATAATACGCGATAACATCATCACCGAGGGCACAGGGATTAGAATTCAAGAAAACAGATTAGACGGCTCAAACGTCTCAGTCCTCAATAACACCATCACTACAGGCATATGGTCGGGTCGAAACACAACAATCGCCTCCAACACCTTCATCGGCAAGGGCATTAGGCTTGGCTCCAACGTTTTGGTTGCATACAACAATTTCACCGACTGCGACGTCGCAATCAACATGAACGGCTACAACAGCACAATTCGAAACAATAACTTCCAAAACAACCAAGTAGCCATCCACATGTACGAAGGCGGCTACAATAAAGTGTACGGCAACAACTTTATCGGCAACACTAGACAGGCTGAAGAGCAGCATTCCGACCCAACCAGATGGCCAATGACAACCTACTACACTTCAACTAACAATAGCTGGAGCCAGCAACCTCCAGTTGGCGGAAACTTCTGGAGCGACCACACTGGCACAGACGGTAACGGCGACGGCTTCGGCGACACACCTTATCACGTTATCGAGAACTACTATGACTATTATCCTTTAATGCAAGCCGCAAGTACAGTTCAGCCGGTATCAGAAGACCTCTCGCCCTCAGAGACAGCACCAAACATAGCAGGAACCGTGAATCCCACAAACAATCCTCAACCGACCACAACGGGCGATGGGCAAGCCAGCGGCGAATCGGCAACAAACACGACAGTCCCCTCGAACCTTTTCTTGTTGATAGCTATAACCGCGATAGTTGCAGGTGTCTCTGCAGTACTGGCGGGCTACCTGCGACATAAGAACCGCCTTCAACCTTAGCCAATAAAATAAGCTTGAAAATATTTTGGACAATAAAAGATGAAGGGAAAGAGGGTTTAGTTTTGGTCGACAAGGTGTGCTGTACCGTCTGGGCAGTAAACCTTCTCGTCTTTTCCTACTCGACGATATCTTTCACTGCACATGTGCAGCATTTCGCATCCGTCGCAGTCTCGACTCAACACTTGCTTATCGCCTCCTATGGGGATTCATTGCGTTATCGTTTTGGGCTTATAAGGAATTGTAATATGGATGTATATACGAGAGACAGCATTTGAGATATATACTTTGAAAAATTGCTTGTCAACATGTTAACCAGCAGATAAATATGTTATATATACGTAATAATGTGGTAATTTTTTTATTAATTGATTAATGGCCAGTGCGCTGTCTGTATATGGTGCAGAACTTGATTGTGTGCATAAGAGCCAACTTGACACTACAGAAAACAACGAAAAGATGAAAACGAGAAAGCTTCCCAAAATACCTGGGTTAAATGATGTTAGAGGGAGCAGGGAGAGGCAAACATTAGACTTCAGAACCATCACGCGTCAGCGCTTGTAGGGCTTCGTTGCGTGCGCTTCCGCCCGCCGAACCAGGAATTTGACGTACCCCATGAATATGAAAGGTGAAGCTACTACAACCACCGCCGTCACGAGTGTTCCCAAATCTAACATGCCTTTGTCTCCATGTGTTTTTATTTTGCTCTGAATACAAAACTAAACACAGATGCTTTTAAATGGTGTTGAGAATTGTTCATAATAATTAAGAAAAAATACAAACCTAACGAGTGATTAAAATAGATGCGTAATATTTGTGCAACAAAACGAGTGCTTACAGAACGATTGAAAACAGCCGCCGCACCCCTTACACTGGAAGCCAGAACCTAACCGCGCGGAAAAGAAAAACAATGCTTTTAACTATGATCCTCGACACGCACAATTGGTTTAGCCATAACGTCTCGAATTGTATCTGCCGTAGTGAAAGGCGAACGCACCAGCGGCAACTTACTATGCCGATCGCCCTGACTGTTTAATGTCAATTCACCGTAACCAAATATTCTGCCTCCAAGCGACTGATACACCGATAAATCCCCAAAGCCAGAGGGCGTAACTACAAATGAATTCAACCGGATGATTCCCCGCTTTATCTCTAGTCCATCTTGCCTGAGCACGTAACTACGAGCAGCCCAATACAGCAGTAAATCCAGCAGAATAAACAACCATACCAAAGTAAACGCAAATAGCGTCCAGAGAAAAACCGTTAAGCCTGAAACAACCGTCAATGCTATACCCGCAAACATCTCTAAAAACAAGAAAACTATACTGAGCAGCACCACGCTTACAGTGCGCACGACAGCTAAGGGAACAACCCATGGTTTACCATACCAAACCACTACACCATGAGAGTCATGCCTACTGCTAAAAACCAACCTGCAAAACACGACCAAATAATAAAAAGAAGATTGTGCGATTTAAGCCTTCAAGCTACAACGGGCGTCGAAGCAACACACGCTCAACCGAGCGTAGAAGC
>CAYPGY010000037.1:9562-16521 GCA_964410435.1 uncultured Candidatus Bathyarchaeia archaeon | reverse complement strand
CCAAAACTTTTCATTGATGATGTAGCAGGGCAGCACACCCTTCTTCTACTAATTTTTAAAACTATTAAGCTCAATTACGAGCTACTTTTACTGGCGGCAACTCGCAAAAGAATCTCTTTCATTTTGCGTGCGTCAACATCCAGAATCGGCGTCTCACAAATCATAGTCGGATGCATCCCGAACTCCAAAATCACTTCCGCAAGCATCCCAAACTCGGGCCCAAACGCCGCCTCATCGAGTGTGTGGTGGCATTTTTCGCCTGATGCGCCGAACTCGATTTTTGAGAAGTGGCAGTGCATGCTTCGCATTGTCTGTGTGCCGAGTTCCTGCTCGATTTTACTGGCGACTCTGCGCATGTCATCCACGGTTTTGAAGCTGCCCTGATGCAGCGCATGCAGGTGCCCCCAATCCACCACCAACTGAGTGTTTTCAACTTCGCGATTGATCTCGATTATTTCGTCTATGCCGCCGATTTGGCTTTTACGCCCCATCGTTTCGGGACCAAGCTTCGCCTTAATGCCCATCGACTTCATCTTGGAAGACACCTCCCTAAGCTCTACAATGGAGGTTTTTAACGCGTAGTCACGATCAAATTTACCGTAGAAGCCCGTGTGGAAGACAACGACATAGGCACCCATCCAATCCGCCGCCGTCACAGCCGCTAAAATGCGTTCTTTACTGGCTTCCGCAACCTCTTTTTTACCTAAAAGGTTAATGAAGTAGCTTCCATGCATGCTTAAACGCACATCGTTCTGCTTAGCGGCTTCACCGAGTTTCTGCGCATCAGCCTGCTTAATCTGAGGTTTACCGCCCCATCTTGAAGCCTGATACTCAAAAGCATCCAAACCCTCCTCCTGAAGCAGCTGTGGAACATCAAACATTGTTGCACCCATCAGTCGGAACATGGGCGGTACGCCTGCGGGGCCAAAACGTGTACGCATAGACATGGAAATCACTCACTGGTTAGGTTACGTATAGCTGGTTAAGGTTTTCTCTTCCAAGTCTCCTAAACCACAAAAAAAGCGCCGCCTAGTACCCAAAGAAACTGGCCACTGTAGGTATCGAGACAAACACAAAAAAGTAACTCGCCGCCACCAAAATAACGATACTTAATGCAAGTAATATGTAGTCGCCTCTGTGCAGTTTAAGCGCATAGAGGTTAGTGCGTTTCTTGCAGGCGCCCCAAGCACGCGACTCCATAGCTTCCGCGAGTTCAAGACTTCTCCGGATCGCACTCACAATCAGGGGGATAAGCACTGGAATGTAGTTGCGGATACGCTTCATCAGGTTGCCCTTTTCCAGTTCTAAGCCTCGGGCTTTCTGTGCATCCATAATTGTCTGTGCTTCCTCAGCTAAGACAGGAACGAAACGGACTGCGGTTGTAAACGCGAAGGCAAATTCAAACGGCACCTTGGACTGCTCAAGGGCAAGACCCAGATGGTCAGGCGAGGTGGTTAAGAAGAAAACCGAGAAGGACTCAACAAGCACGACAAAGCGCAGAGTCATAGCTGCAGCTTCCTCTATGTCGAAAGCCGTAAACACCCAGCCTGCACTGATAAATCTGGTAACGATGTTAATGACGAAAATGAAAGTCGCAAGGAACGCTGCTCCACGCATTGAGCGAAGCCACTGCTTCTCCACTTTAGCGACAAAAACAAACGGCAGCTGCATAACGAACAACGCAACGAGCGGAATGATACTTTTGAACATAATGGCCGCTACGAAGATGCATATAACGTAGAAGAATTTGATTCGGGGATCCAAATTATGGATTGGCGAGGAGACTTTGCGGAATTTCAAGCCGTCGAAGACACTCATCGGCCAAGTCTCTCCTTAGTTTTAAGCAACAGCGCCTTAGCCTCATAGAGGTCAATGACGTCTTTTGGCAGACCCAGCGATGAGAGCTTCGTGAATACCTGCGCCACCTGTGGAAGCACAATGCTAGATAACTCTAGCATCGCGGGGTCAGTCAGGATTTCCCTGCCGACGCCGTCAGCGACGATTTTTCCGTCCTTCATCAGGACCACGCGGGGGTTGCATTCCGCTACGAATTCAACGTCATGGGTTACGGCGACTATGGTTTTCTTTTGTGACTGGAGCTGCATGATAAATTGACGCAGCTTCTCTTTCTGCTCATGATCCTGACCGATAGTTGGCTCATCTAGTATCAGCGTTTTCGGATCCCAAGCAAGCACCGACGCCAACGCAACACGTTTCCGCTCTCCGCCGCTGAGCAGAAAAGGCGAGGTTTTGCGGTATTGCGCAATACTTAGCAGCTCAAGAGCCCAAGTGACCCGTTCCTCGACGACTCTGGGTTCGAAACCGAAGTTTTTAAGGGCAAAACCGATTTCGTCCTCCACGGATTCACTGAAAAGCTGGTGATCGGGGTTCTGGAAGACGAAGCCCACGTTGCGTGCTAAGGCTGCGACGCTTGACTGGGTGGTTGCTACGCCGTCGATTTTCACTGTACCCATCGTTGGTTTAAGCAAACCGTTGAAGTGCTTGACGAAAGTGGATTTGCCCGCGCCGTTTTGGCCCATAATCGCGACGAATTCGCCGTCTTTCACGGTTAGCGAGACGCCTTTTAGGGCTTCTACTTTGCTGGGGTAACTGTAGTGAACGTTTTCAGCTTCAATCAATGCTGCCCGTATGCCTCCAGCAGTTGATCCGCCAATTCATCTGAGGACAAGGGGGTTTTATCGCTTAAGTTGAAGCCTTCTTTCTTTAACATCTGATAAAGCAGGGTGGCTTTGGGTATGCCGACGCCGATTAGGCGGGTTTCCTCGTTGCTAAGGATATCCCGGGGGTCGCCTTCTAAGCGCACGGAGCCCTTATCCATGACAATCAGGTGGTTAGTGTACTTGGCTGTTAAGTCGAGTCTGTGCTCAACTAGGATTACGGTTATGCCTTGCTCCTTGTTTAGGCGGTAGATGACTTCGAAAATTTTTTCTGCGCTCAACGGGTCCAGAAAAGATGTAGGTTCATCCAGCACTATGATGTCTGGTTCCATGGCGAGCACCGACGCGATTGCTACCCGCTGCTGCTGGCCGCCGCTTATTTCATGCGGCGAACGCTCGCGGATGTCATAGATACCAGTCTGCTTCAGCGCCCAATCCACTTTTCGGCGCATC
This sequence comes from uncultured Candidatus Bathyarchaeia archaeon, assembly GCA_964410435.1. Lineage (GTDB taxonomy): Archaea > Thermoproteota > Bathyarchaeia > Bathyarchaeales > Bathycorpusculaceae > Bathycorpusculum. The sequence goes on along the minus strand of CAYPGY010000037.1, from coordinate 13,390 downwards.
TCCTCACGTGAAGCACCGAGGTTTTCGAGGCCGAAGGCGACATCCTTCTCGATTGAGAGCGCGAATAGCTGGTTTTCGGGGTTCTGGAAAACGAGTCCGACGTGCTTTGCCATATCGTAGGTGTGTTTCTCGAGGACGTTTATGCCTGAGACGGTTACTTCGCCCTTGATTTCGCCTTGATAGAAGTGGGGCACTAACCCGTTGAAGCATCTGCATAGAGTGGTCTTTCCGCAGCCGCTTGGCCCGGTGATCAGGACGAATTCTCCCTTCTCTATCTTAAGGGACACATCGTGGATTGAGGGGTTGGATGCGCCGGGATAGGTGTAGGAGAGGTTTTTGATCTCTATTAGAGCCAAGTTTATGTGCCTACTTTATCTTAAGCGTAAGACTGTTAGCATTTAAGCGTAGCTACTCAGTTTTAGTTATTTTCCTGTTTCAGACGTTTTGAGGTAATTAAGAATTTCCTTTGAACAGTTTAAACAGGTTATAAGTCTCTAAACGGTTTTTTCCGCTGGCGGTTCTGGTTTGGCTAGTTTCTGCTCTATAAGCTTTAGGCACTGCTTTAGTGCAGCTTCGATTTCGCCTTTGCCGCTTACGCCTGCAGCCATTGCGTGTCCGCCGCCGACGCCGCTCAAGAATTCACCCAACGGTACTGCAATATCGGTACCGAGGTGCACGCCGCCCTGCAGATTAAAATCCCTTGTACTACGCAAACTGATTTCTATTTTACCGTTCTTTTTACCAGCTACAGCAGAAACGTGGGCGCCTAAATCCACAAGTGCCTTCGCAGCAGAAGCCTGAAACGCGCTCACATGACTAAGCGCCACTATCCAGTCGCCCACTTTAACGATTTTAGCCCGCTTGCACGCTTTAAGTTTAGCCATACGCTCCGAAGGGTCAATAGGCAACGCAAAAGTCGCCAACGTATCCTGCACGTCGAATCCCGCGACAACAAGCTTTGCCACGATCTGAAAAGTAGATGAGCTACCAAGCGCAAAGTGACGGGTATCAAACGCTATACCAACAAACAGCGCTTTAGCCTCATTAAGAGTTGGCTTCACGTCCGCTTCTTCGTAGAGACGATAGACAAGTTCACAGTTGGCTGCGGCTTTGTCGTCGACGAAGCAGAGTTTGCAGAGCTGCATAGTCTCAGGGTTTGGTGCATGGTGATCTATTATTATTTTAGGCGCGGGTGACTTTTTAATTGCGTCTGCGGATTCGTCTAGCTGCTCAACCGTGTTCATGTCTAAAAGCACGATGACTTCCGCGGATTCAAAGTTTGGTTTAAGGTTGACAGTGATCGGGAGGTTTTCAAGTAGCGTCTTGGAGGGCTTGTTTACGCCGGCTGGGCAACCGATCTCCACAACAATATTCGGATAGAACCGTTTGATTAGTCCCTGTAGACCGTAGGCTGAGCAGATTGCGTCTGCGTCTGCGTTGCGGTGACAGAGAAGCAGCACAAAGCTTGCATGCTTTTCCTCGATGATTGCGATTAACTCTTTGAAGGTCATTTTAGTTTACTCAGGAAAATTTCAGTAGCAGTATGCGCATGCGCGATTGCCTCTTTAACCAGCGCCTCAGCGTCCATCCGCTGGGTCTTCGCTAAGAGCAGGTTGATTTCAACTGTGACATTAACCGGTTTAGCACCCTCGACTTCGACGCTTATATCTAAGCGCTCAACGTCTTTAGCTGAGACTTTAGCATAAATGGTTTTACGGGCCGCGTCTTCTGCGGCTTGGCATAAAAGTTCAATCTGCTCGGTGGATAGCTCTGGAAAGCCGAGCTCACCCATCAAGCATCAAGTCTCCGTTTAGGAGAGTGGTTGACCTTGACCGGATACTGGGCTGAGGTCTTCTTGGAGTTTTGTTTGGGCTTCTTTGACTTGGGCTTTTATGCGTTCTTCTTGTCTGTTGATGACTGTGCTGCGTGTTTCAAGTAGTGCTTTGCGGTCTGTTAGGTTCTCGACGATTTTTGCTTTTTCTGTTTTTACCAGTACTGAGCCGATGTTGTTGTAGATGACTGCGTCGTCTGCGGTTTTTGCTAGTTCTGCGAGTGTTTGTTCAACCTCGCTTTTTTCCATGTCTACTTGCTGTTTCTGTGCCATGATTGATTGGAGTGTCTGCTGTAACTGTTGGAGTCTTAGGAGTCTTTCCTGTACGTTAGGCGGTAACTTGGATAGTTCGTCACTCAAAGTTGATTCCTTCCAGCACCAAAATGTATGGCGCTATTAATTAAGGATTTCCAACTGTCTTGGTTGATTGCGACTGGGAAGATGTTATCTTTTGAACTGTGTGGGTTATTTAAGAAATATTTTTTAAAATAGAAGAAGAAGGGTGTGTTGCCCTGCTACATCATCAATGAAAATTTTTGGCAGAATCAGCTGTTTCTGGTTCAGCGTTTGGTGTGGGTTGCTGTTTGGTTGTGGCGTTTCTACAAGCAAAGAAACGGTGAAGGCGTTTGTTTTTTATGCCTGTTCCGAGTTAAACTATATTATGCCTCATAAGACGTTAGACGGCGAAGAATGGTGCTGCCAGTACTGCCACAGCTACAAAGACGCGGACTACGACAAAGTGGTTTATCATGAAGTAACCCAGCATCATGCGGGATGCCCAAAACCTGAAAAGTAAGGCCATATACATCGGTTTATGGTTGATTTTCAAGCTTTTGTTTGCATTTCTCGCATACTTCTGCATCCTCAGCAACCAGAGCACCGCAAGAAGGGCAAAAAATAGCCTGCGCATAGCTGTTTTTCTTAAGCGGAACAAAAATACGGTACGACTTCAGGATCATAAGCAACCCAAATAAGCCGCAGCCAAAGATACCCAATGGAAGCGTATTGGTCATTTTGCCAGACGGCAATGCTACTGAAAACAGGTAATACGCTCCATATATGCTGATGACTAAACATAGTACGCCTATGGAGAAGGCAATGATATATTCGGCTTTTACTCCCCTTACCGATGGACCAGACATACGCCCCACTTTTCTGGTGGCATCGCTTAAATAAATTCGCCAATAAAGGGGTTTGAGCCCTTAAAAGCTGAAATGACTGCTCGTTAGCTTATCCTAGTGGCCAGCACCGAAATCAGATTCATGTACTTCCCCGCGCCAGCCTCCATAGACGGCCTATCCCGGACGGCATAGGGATTATCGGTGGCTAACCAGTCGGCCCAGCATTCGTCATGGCAGCTTAATTCTCCAACGCTTTCCAAGCGAATTTTCTTTGATTTCGAGAAGAGGTTGTGCCACCATTCGCAGCTATGGAATGTGTTCAAGTCCTCAGCAGTCCACGACAGCAGAAATTCAGGCGGTAGATTCGCATGAATATCCTTCTTGAACCCAGGGAACGCTAACGCAATAATCCCATCAGGTTTAATCAGCGGAGCAAGTTTCTCATCCATGAAGGTTTCATTCATGCCAAAATAGTAGTAGGCGTCAACGCTGACAACGGCGTCAAAGTATTCGTCGGCATAAGGCAAACAGTTAGCGTCTGCATGTATAGGGATAATCAGTTTGTCTAATCCGACTTGTTTAAAGCGATAATAGTTCTCTGTAGCTGTTATCCAGAGGTCAGTGGCGAAAACCTGAACACCGAACTCTTTTGCCAAAAAAATCGATGTCAAACCTTTCCCACAACCCAAATCAAGCACTCTCATTCCAGGACGCAGGTTGAGTTTAGATGTTAATTCTTCAACCATTTTTAGAGCGTTCGGCCCCATCAGGTTATCGCTTACAAACTGCTTGTCGTATTTCGCGGTTTTCTTGAAGTCCACAGTATCGCCTTTTTAAAAGAAATCTGTAATAGGAGAAGAAATAGTTATCCTAAAA
>CAYPGY010000037.1:0-9462 GCA_964410435.1 uncultured Candidatus Bathyarchaeia archaeon | reverse complement strand
GAGTGGATGTCCTGCCAGAACTGGTACAGAGCCATGTAATGCTCGTCAACCATGGCTTCAGCGGTGTTTGTGCCATTGAGTTCTTTTGCGTGATTAAATATCATTATGTACTTGGCGCCAGCTTGGTAAGAAGCCAGCATCTGGTCATAGATCGATTTAGCGCTATCTAAGAATGGCACATCAGTATATTTCCATGTGATCATTGCACCCCAGTCCTTATCTTGCAACCGCGCTGCACCTTTAACCTGCGCTATCTGCTGAGCAACGCTGGCGTTCCAACCCAACTCAGCCAGCATAACGTCGTAGCCGCCGAGGTAATCCCACCAGTATAAACCATAATCAGACATGAAGGTCGTAACGTTGTTTCTATTTAGCTCTGCTAAGCCGGGGTAGTAGTTTACGACTAGATTAACAAAGAAATCAGCTTCCATATCATAGTTGTCAGGTATAGAATTAGTATCACTATAATACTCAAGCTTAGTTTGTATTTCCTCCAGAGCTTCAAAAGCGGGGATGCGAGAGTCTTCGAGCCTATCGCCAGCATAATGGAAAAATTGAGCCCATGCACCATCCAGCTGCACACCGCCAATTTCGTCGTTATAGTATATGCCAAGGAATTTGTCACCCCAACGCTGAGTCCAATTCGATATCATGTCAGTCAGGTTAGCGTCCCAGAACCAGGTTGTAACATCCCGCTCATACTCGCTATTGATTCCTAAGTTAACAATTATGTTCAAACCGTTGGAAGTAGCATAATCGCATATTTCATACACAGCTGATTCGTTACGGCTCAACTCGCTTCTAGCTGTGTCGAGAACAAACATGTTAGTATAACCCTTGGTTCGGTCGATAAGCGCTATGGCTTCTGCCGTTGTGTTGCCGCAGAAGGCTACGCCAATGTATGGTTCAGACTTTATGATGGCTTGGCTGCTGCCATCTTGAAGATAAATGAAAGCCGCAAAGGTTGAGACGGCGAGGATGGTGATAAGGAAAACGGCGAGCAGGAGCTTCCTGATTGGTTGAAAGCTACTTAATGCTTTTGCCTCCTACTGAGGCTAATACATCCTTACGCTTATAGTTTTGCCAGAATTGCCTCCAGAAACAGAAACCGCATTAACCAGCAGTCAACCTGCGCCAACTGTAATGCGTTGTTTATGTGTGAATTCTTTTTAAGGTAGCTAAGATTATACCCACACAGAGAGGGAAATATTAGGTGGAACGGAAGGACTTTGACCGAGCCAACGTCATAAAAGAGGAACTCCAAGAGCAGGAAACCCGCTTCCTAGCAGTATACGTGGAAGCAAAGAACAGTATCATGGTTATGCTAAGCGAAAAAGAAGACCGCTTAGGCACAATGGCTATCGCTGTACCGAAACCCAGCGGATTAGGCGGCTCTGTTACATCCTCTGTGCTCGTCGGCGACAGACACATCATCTCCGCACGCATGTTTGCCGAGTACATTGCCTCCAGAAAGAACAAAATCGCCATGGTCTCAGTCTATCTTGACCGCTTCACTGAACTTCAAGCCCAAGACTTTTTCACCCGCCTAATCGACAGAGTACTAAAGGCGGAAAACAGAAAAGAACCCACATCCGCCTAATGCAGCCCGTGCATAAGGAATGATCCGCAAGCTAACAGACGCTGACTTCCAAACTATCTACAATATTGTTAACGACGCAGCGTTAGCCTACAAAGGCAAGATCCCAGCTGACCGCTACCACGAACCCTACATGCCCAAAGAGGAACTCAGAGGGGAAATCGAGGCAGGCGTCCAATTTTACGGTGCAACAGTAAACGGCGAGTTAGCCGCTGTCATGGGCATCCAGCGGGTTCGAGATGTCACCTTAATCCGCCATGCATACACGCTGACCAAGCACCAGCGGATGGGCTTAGGCGAGGAGCTGCTCAGCTACTTAATGACACTGGCAGAAACCGACTGGGTACTGATCGGCACCTGGCAGGATGCACCTTGGGCAATACGCTTCTACCAGAAACACGGATTCAAACTCCTTTCCAAAACGGAAACACATAAGCTACTCAAAAAGTACTGGAACATACCAGACCGACAGGTTGAAACCTCAGTGGTGCTTGAAAGGTGGCGCAACCAATGAACACGCTCATGCTAAAAGTCGACCCCGACAAGCCAGATGCAGCCAAAATACGGGTTGCAGCGGAGATCATCCAGCGGGGCGGCTTAGTTGCTTTCCCCACCGAAACAGTCTACGGCTTAGGTGCAGATGGGTTGAACGGCGACGCGGTGCTTCGGCTATTTGAGGCTAAGAAGCGTCCGCTGGATAACCCTCCTATCCTGCACGTGGCGGAAGTCAAAGATGTTTACCCGCTGGTAACAGAGGTATCGCAAAAAGCGGAGCAGCTAATGAAGCAGTTCTGGCCCGGGCCATTAACGCTGGTCTTCAAGCATTCAGCTAACGTGCCCAAAGAGTCAACAGCGGGTTTAGACACCGTCGCGGTACGCATGCCAAAGCACCCTGTCGCGGCAGCGCTGATTCAGCAAAGCAGACGTCCCATCGCGGCGCCCAGCGCGAACCTCTCAGGCAAACCCAGCCCCACCACAGCGCAACACGTATACGAGGACCTCAACGGACGCATAGACGCCATAATCGACGGAGGAGCAGCCGACATAGGCGTCGAATCCACAGTAGTCGATTTAAGCTGTGACCCCCCGCTTCTTCTTCGACCCGGCGGAGCACCCTTCGAAGCGCTCAAAGCGGTGCTACCTGATTTGCAGCTGCATCCATTTGTACAGTCAGAAACAGAGATAACCTTAGATAAGGCTCGCTCGCCGGGAATGATGCATAAGCATTACGCGCCTAAAGCCCAGGTCATACTAGTTGAGGGTAACGTTGAAGCTGTTATCTGCAAAATCAAGCAGCTCACCATAGGCTACAAAGAGAAAAACGCAAAAGTCGCCGTGTTAGCTACGGACGAAACGCAGGCTGCTTACAGGGCATACGTTGTTAGGTCCATGGGCAGCCGCCACAACCTCAAAACGGTCGCCGCCAACCTTTTTAGGCTGCTTCGCGAGGTTGACGCTGAAGGCGTAGAGGTTATCTTAGCTGAGTCGGTACCGCAGGATGGCCTCGGCTTAGCAGTGATGAATCGCCTGCGGAAAGCATCAGGATACCACATCATAAAAGCCTAAAACCTACTTGCGCAGTGAGGCAAGCAGCTTTTCAAGCGGCATTTTAGCGACGCAGATTACACTGTCAGCTGCGCCGTAGTAGAGGAAAAGCTCTTCGTCAATTACCACGTTGCCGCAGCTGAAAACAACGTTTGGGACTTTGCCGAAGCGCTCGTAGTCCCGTTTAGGCGAAAGAATAGGTTTTCTGGAACGGTAAAGCACCCGTTCGGGATTATCTGCATCAAGCAGAATTACACCCAGCGAGTAAACGCGTTCCACACTAACGCCATGATAGATCACCAGCCAGTAATCTTTCATCCAGATCGGGGTGCCTCCGACGCCGAGCCGCCAGTTATCCCAGCCCCGAGCACGCGGAGCCATCATCGACTTCAAGTCACACCAATGCACAAGATCATCCGAGTAGGCGATACAGAGGTCAGGTTCAATACGGTGAATCATGGCGTATCTGCCGCCGATTTTTTCAGGAAAAACCGCTGCGTCCTTATTGCGGATACCCGGAAAAGGCAATCTACGCGGGGTCCAATTCCAACGTCTACCTAGAAAATCTTCTCGCGATATCGATGTTAAAGCAATCTGGTAAACTTGCAGGTGACTATGCTCACGCAATGCAGTGTAGGCCATTACAAGATCGCCGTTAAGCTCGGTAATTCGTGGATCCTCGCAACCGTCTTTTTCACATGAAGCGCTTGGCTTATAGACGGGGTCAGGTAACCTTTCATCGATGTGTACACCGTCTGTTGATGTGGCGTAGCCGATTCTTGAGATGTTATCGTTTCCCACAGCGCGGTACAGCAAATGGACTTTTCTGTTAAGGTAAACCGCTGCCGGATTGAAAACCTCTCTTGACTCCCAATCATGGGCTCCGATGGGTCGAAGAATGGGGTTACCGACATAACGTTCCATAGTTGAATTCCCTATTAAGCGCTTGGAACAGGCGTTTTAAGTCCGAGTACTTCGTCGAAGAAAGCCCGTAGCGAAAACAAACCGATTAGCTTTCCAGCGTTATCTATCACGGGCAAGTGACGTATGTCATGAGAGAGCATCAAACGTTTAGCTTCATCAAAAGAGGCATCAATAGAAACCGTCACAACATTACGGCTCATGCTTTTACCCAGCGGTTCATCGGTAGGCGACAGGTTAGCCATAAGCCTGATGGCGTCGCGTTCAGTGAAGATGCCGATACATTTCTCTTCGTCATCAATCACAACCACCGACCCAACATGGCGATCATTTAGCAGCTGAACCGCCTGCTGCACCGACTGATCCTCTTTCGCGGTGATTATCTTCTTACACATTAAATCCTTCACTCTAAGCATAGGTTCACACATACATTGACCCTCAAAAAGCAGCTAATAGAACCATGAACGTCGAAGCTTAAATCTCCTTTTGCCGCAACCGACCCCGCCGGGTCTCCTCAAGCCTAAGCCGTGCCAAAAGATAAGAAATGGAGGATTCACCGCCCTCGTTTTGGTTAACGCAGTCCGCCCCTAACCCATCGTAGCATCCGCCTGTGTCAGCGTCATACATTACAACGCCGCGGCTGTTCCTACCAAGGTACCAACCGAAAACATCTTCCGCGACGTCGAGGTAAATTTTCTTCTTCGTAGCATAGTAACCGTCTACTGCGGCGTCAACCATCGCGGCTGCCTCAAGCGGCTGCTGATCATACATTGGCCTGCTGCCGCCACGCTTATACCAGCCGTCGTTACCGATGGGCACATAAACACCATCAACCATCTGCGTATCAAGCAGAAAATTCATAGTTTGCTCCGCGACATCTAAAAACTCCTGCTTATGCATAAGCGAGTAAGCCAAAAACAGCGCCTGCGGCAAACGGGCATTATCATAAGTCAGGTGAGGCTCAAACCATAGCCAATCATCTTTGGATTGATCCCTGAAAGCCGCTACTAGAAAGCCCCCGAGTTTCTCAGCGCTGCCAATCAGCTTCTCATTGGGTTCAGCTTGGTAGTACTCGTATAAGCCAGCCAGAGTCTCCGAGTAGAGCCGCAGGTGAACTGACCTCCAAACACACGGCAGCCCCCTGTCAAAGATGTCGCGGGCAACTGAGCGCATTCCCTTAGGCAGTTGGCTGTTTATGGTGTATCCGCATGCCCAAAGCGTACGTCCAGCTGCATCAGGTGAACCGTCTACGTCTAAGAATGACCTTTCGTAGCTCAGGTAATTATGGAAGTTGCCGTCTGGTTTCTGCATATGATTAAGAAACGCCAAGTACACCTTAACAAGCTGATTTATGGAGGAGTCCCCGTATAATCGGTGATAACGTACAGCAGCGATTAAGGCGCGGGCGTTGTCGTCGGTTGTGTAACCTTCACTCCGCTTTGGGATACAGTACTTTGCATGCTGGAAAACGCCTGTGTCGTCAGTGAAGGCTTTCAAGTAATCGATCTTTACAGGAGGCAAACGGATGGTAATTCATCTCCGATTGTAATGTTAATTCCTCAAAGAGCTTAACATACTTCTCAGCCACTAGCGGCCAAGTGAATTTTCGACTGTACAGGTAAGCTTTTTTCTCCAGCGAACGCCGATGTTTCTTGTTTTCTAAAACTGCAATAACCTGCTCAGCAATCGAGTCTGGATCGTTAAATTTACAGAATACGCCGCGGCCTTCGCCTAAGGCTTCTTTAGCGTGCAGATAAGGCGTGGACACAACGGCTTTTCCAGCGGCTAAAGCATAGGATAAGGTGCCGCTGCTCACTTGATTGGGCGAAAGATAGGGTGTAATGTATACGTCGGTGGCTTGAAGGTAATTGTATAATTCAGGTTTAGTTAAAAACCGGTTTAGGAACCGCACGTGACTGCGGACGCCGAGGTCCTTTGCTAATCTGTGAAGCGAGTTCCGGTAAGCTTCACCTTCGTTTAGTTTGACCTGTGGATGAGTTACACCCAGAACATAGTAGATTAGTTTGCGTTCTTTCTTTACGAGTTTGGGAAGGGCTTTGATGACGTTTTCTATGCCTTTACCTCTACTGAGTAAACCAAACGTGGATAGCACAAACTTGTTTTTTAATCCTAAATCAGGCTTTTTTTCTTCACTTGATACCAGCGGTAGATCGGGGCAGCCATGCGGGATCAGTTTAACCTTCTTTGAGGGTACGCCGTAACCCTTGACGAGTTCCCCAGTGGTTTTGTTTAACACGACTATAGCGGCGCTTCTCTGTGTTATATCGTCGAATACTTTTTTGGCGGGTTCTTCAAATTTGGGTAGAACCGTATGGAGTGTCGTCGCAACTGGGCGTCTTAAAGCATCCAAAAAGCAGCAGATGTATTCGCCTGCTTCACCTCCGAAGATGCCGAACTCGTGTTGGATGTTAACCACGTTTACCTGTGACTGGTTAAGAAAATTTGCCATTAGTAGATAATCTTCGAGGAAGTCGCGGCCGATTTTATGCTCAAAACCAGCGTACGCGGGCTTGAATAACCTGCGGCCGTCTATGGAGATTACTCTTTGAGTGTATGCCTTGTTAAGTGCACCTATTGAGTGAACTAAGTCGGCAGTAAACGTCGCTATACCGCATTTTCTAGGCGGGAAAGTGCTTACGTATGCAATTTCTTTAACGCTAGCCAACGTGGAACTGCCTAGAACAAACCTGTCCAATAATAAATCACGACAAATATAGGAGGTCCAAGCGGGTTTTAAGCCCATGTGATTGATTATTGACAGTCACAACAGGCATTTTTAGGATTATTGATCGCTAGAGGTTTATATTTTACCATGATGCAGTGCTGTTCTAAGAAGAAGGGAGAGGGGTTTTAGTGAAACGCTTTGCACATAATCCCATATTAGAACCAATTAAGTCGAACTCTTGGGAAAACAGGTCCGTGTTCAACGCGGCAGCCATCTACAGCGGTGGCCAAGTACACATCGTGTACCGCGCACAGGGCACAGACATGGTTTCGAGATTAGGCTTAGCAATATCCAACGACGGTTTCAACATAACAGAACGCTTAGAGCAACCAATTTTTACGCCGCTTCACCATGCAGAACGCGACGGCTGTGAAGACCCACGCTTAACAGTGATCGATGACCAAGTTATCATGGCTTACACTGCGTACCGGAACCACGATTTTCCAGTTATATTCCAAATATCGTTGACATCGATTAACCTCAAAGACTTTGTTAACCGCAACTGGAACTGGAAAGAACGCAGCTTACCATTCCCTAACGTACGCAACAAAGACGCGGTTATATTACCTAGGAAAGTAGATGGAAAATACCTGATGTTCCACAGAATTGAACCTAGTATCTGTGTATCCTACTCAGAGGACCTCAAAAGATGGTATGACTTCAAATCAATCATGGAGCCACGGGATGGAATGTGGGACAGTAAAAAAATTGGAGCAGCAGGTACACCCATCGAGTTAAACGAGGGTTACCTGTTTATTTATCACGGCGTAGACGAACAGAAGCATTATTCACTCGGTGCAGCTCTACTGGACAAGAGCAACCCTGAGAAGGTACTTTACCGCTCAGAGAAACCGATCTTAACACCATGCGAACTGTACGAATGTGTCGGCGACGTCCCGAATGTGGTTTTCAGCTGCGGTAACGTGCAAATCGATGACCAAGTTATCGTCTACTACGGCGGAGCTGATACTGTACTATGCGGCGCCAACTACGAGCTAAACGAGTTGCTACCCAAAAAATAGTTAGAAATCGTCAAGATTCTATTTGTCTTGAGTAACCACTTTTTTCTATCCCTTTTCTTGAGTTCCTGTTGGAGTAAAATTGCAGTCACAAAATTTTAAATGAATCCGACAGGCTCAGTAATGATGTAAACCCATCATTAGTCACAGCTTAACTTTAAGCAGGTGACCGAAGGTTCACTGTTTCACCAGTTTTTGCCGATCAATGGCTAATTGATAGGGGGTGAGTATGTTTAAAGTCGATAGGAACGAAATTAGCGATTCAGCAAATAAGCAATTGGACTACATTGAAAGCTTGACTGGGCGAGATATGACAAGCGTAAATGACAGGGATTATTCTAGGCGGGTGCTTGACGATGAAGTGATGCGGGAAAGCAACGAGGAAGAGGACTGGACGAAGAATCAGTCGCCATTGACTGGGCGAATGTCTGGTACCATGGAGGAGCTTGAGCGGATTCAAAGTTCGGAAAACATGGCAAGCGATGAAGTTCAACAGTGCCTGAAGGATTCCCTTGACTGCTATCAGACCTGTAATGAAACAACGCTGCGCTGCTTAGCTGTGGGCGGCAAACACGCTGAACGTGACCGAATCAACTTACTGATGGACTGCGTAAGGATATGCATTACTAACGCTGATTTCATCACAAGGAACTCTAAATATTATCCACAAACCTGCGGCATCTGTGCGGATATCTGTGATGAATGCGGAGATGTTTGTGACAGGTTTGACGATGACTTCATGAAGGAATGCGCAAGCGTTTGCCGTCGATGCGCGGAGTCATGCCGTGAAATGGCCAGATAATACCTATTCAGGTTAACGCGGGTTTGCCTTTTTTGGAGGTGAATTTATGCAGGAAGAAATTAGAAAGGAACAGGATAAAATACGGGGTAACGCGACAATCTATGACATTTTGAAGCTGGAACACAAGGACCTAAAGAAGCTTTTTAAGCAGATCCTCGATGAGGAACGTTTCCAAGAGAGTATTTATAGCCAAATCAAGACGGCGTTGGAGCTGCATATGGCTGGCGAAGAGAAACTGCTCTATCCTCGTTTGGAAAGCAATGCAGAATCTAGAACAATCACGTTGGAATCATACGAGGAACATGAGGTTAGTAAAAAAATCATGAACGACATCGATGATACATCGGATATTGATGTCAAGTTTGCTAAAGTTAAGGTATTAAGCAAAGTCATTGACGTGCATTTTGAAGCGGAGGAAGGTGAACTCTTTAAGAGAGCTAAGCGTGTGCTATATGACGAAGATGAACGACTGATAGCTAAGGACTTTTTGGATGAGAAAATGTTGGCTATGCAGCAAATGTAGTGCCCAATAGTTTTCTTCTTTTTGAATTTTACTTTTTTAGGGTTTACTGGTCTATATAGGATATGTTGATTTTTTATGAATTATATATTCTATATTCAATGCCTTTAATGTTCAAACCCTCTTTTAATTTTCATAGAGAGGGAGAATATGACCGATAAAAAAGTCCCGCTTTTCGAGTACGAAATATTCCCCGTGCACAAAGCAAGAGTATATGGACCAACCGATTTACCTAAAAAACATAACCGCTGAAATAACCTTCAACATTTGACTATAAAATCGAGACCAAGTCCATAACAAAGCGGAATCTAT
>CAYPGY010000036.1:0-16539 GCA_964410435.1 uncultured Candidatus Bathyarchaeia archaeon | reverse complement strand
GATGATGTAGCAGCGCCGTGTTCCCTTCTTCTTCTAATTTGAAATGTTTCCCTGAACCCCGCAAATAGCCGATGCCGATCCATCAAATCACCCGCGGAAACCATCCATCCATAAGTAAGCTTTTATACGTATGTTACCGATGGAATGTTGAAAAGACGAATAATCGTTTCCGTGAGAGGGGAAAAGAGACTAAGTGCCATACATTAAACGCATCGAACTGAAGGGCTTTAAGTCTTTTGGACCGCAAACCGTCAAGGTTAACTTTGACAAGGGTTTCACAGCGATCACTGGCCCCAACGGAAGCGGCAAATCAAACATCATGGATTCACTGCTTTTCGCGCTGGGAGAACTATCCACACGCAGGCTAAGAGCAGAAAACTCTGCTAAACTCATCTTCCACGGCTCCGAAAAATCGGGGCTTGACAAATCTAAAATGGCTAAAGTCATCGTGCAATTCGACAACAGCGACGGCTTAATGCCCGTAGACACCACAACCGTAACCATCAGCCGCGAAGTCTACCGCAACGGCCAAAGCGTCTACCGACTGAACGGCCGCAGAATGAGCCGCGCAATGGTAACCGAAACCCTCTCCATCGCCGCCGTCAGCACCATGAACAACAACATCCTCCCACAGGGCACAATCACAAGATTAACCGACCTTACCTCTCAGGAACGCAGAAAAATCATCGAAGACCTAATCGGAATCGCACAGTACGACTCAGAAAAAACAGAAGCCGAAGAGAAACTCCGCGCCGCAGATATCTCCATCAGAACAGCAATGGGCAGAATCGACGAGGTACAAAAACGCCTCGACGACTTAGAACGCGAACGCAACCAACTACTACGCTACAACTTTATTCAAGCAGAAACCAAAAAGTTCCAAGCCGTAAAAATCTCAGCCGACATCGCCGTGCAGACCCAAAAAGTAGCCGAGGGCACCGCGCAGGCAGAAACCGTTAAAGCACGCGTCGACAAACTCCGCGAGGAACGCGACCTACGCCGAAACCGCCGCCACGAAATCGAAGGCGACTGGCGAAAACTAAGCGGCGAAGGCCTAGAAGCAGGCGGCAGCGAAGTACTAAAAGTACAAATCAGAATCGGCGAATTAAAATCCAAACTAACAGAGTTAAACTCGAAAATCAACTCTGAACAGGCAAGCCTTGACAGCTTCAAACGCGTCAAAGAAAACAACGTTGCCCAGCATGAAGCACTTCAGAAGGAAATACGGGACAACCGCCTTAAAATCCGCCAGTACCGCGCAGAATACGAGAAAGTCAAGGCCGAACTAGCAGAGAAGCAAACCCAGCATGAATCCCTCGCCAAAGACACAGCTGCGCTATGGGAAAACCTGGACAGCAACAACCAGCAGATCCATCATCTCGACGGCCAAATCGACGGCTACGTCAAACGCCTAGCGTTTCTGCGCTCCGAATACAAACAGGATAAAGCAGCGCTGCGGCTCTGCGTAGGCAGAATCAAAAACTTAAGCGCCAGAAAAGAAAAATTCATCCAATCCCAAGCAGAAATCGAAAAATCCCTCTCAGAACTCGAACAAGTACAACGCGACCAAAAAACACAACTAAAAAACCTTGAACACCTACTTGAGAAAAAGAAACTCCAGAAAGAAACCGTGGAAAAAGAGATAGAGGAAGCAGAAAAAATCGCAACCTCCGCAAAAGAGGCAGTGGTTGAATTCGCAACCCAACGTGACTTAGCAGCTACAATTGCCGCTGAGGAGAAAGCGCTACGCGGCATCGAAGAAATGGGTAACGTCGGCGCCATAAACGGCGTACATGGCAGACTGCGCAGCCTAGTCAAGATAGATAAAAGCTTCAAGAAAGCTATCGACGCAGCCTCAACTGGCTGGTTGGATGCATTAGTCGTTAAAGACACAGACGTTGCATTCACATGTACAGAAACGCTGCGGCGTATGAAGCTGGGACGAGTAAAAATCATCCCCTTAACAGGCATCAACGCAGTCAAGAATAAGCCTGCGCCTAAACGCGAAGGCGTAATGGGCCTTCTGTCAAATTTTATGAAGTACGACAATGCATACGAGTATGCCGTGAACTACGTATTCGGCGATACCGTCTTGGTCTCAAACGATAAAACTGGTTTTGCGCTCTCAAACGAGGGTTACCGCGCCGTTACCGTCAACGGTGACGTCTATGAG
This sequence comes from uncultured Candidatus Bathyarchaeia archaeon, assembly GCA_964410435.1. GTDB lineage: Archaea > Thermoproteota > Bathyarchaeia > Bathyarchaeales > Bathycorpusculaceae > Bathycorpusculum. Next base: position 14,366 of record CAYPGY010000036.1, on the reverse strand, counting down.
CCAGGCGCGTTTGAAAGCGGTTACTACCGTGCGCCCATAGACTTCAGCACTATCATCCCCAGCGAAAACGCGCTTAAAAGTCTCGACGAAGCAGTAAAAGCGCTCCAGACTCACCTTTCCCAGCGCGGATCAGACATCGCTTCAATACAGGAGGATTTAGATCGTACACGGGTTGAAATGACCCGACTCGCCGAGGGCATAGCTACATTAGACCGCGAAATCATCCGCGTCCGCAGAGGCGTCAAACGCACCCAACTCAACATTCGCCACATCGACAAGTACGGTGCCAAACTGGAACGTGAAGCAGCCGTATTCAGAGGTCGCATGACCGCCTACAAGAACGAACGCAACAACATCCAAGCTAACCTCAAAAAGATCCATGTGCAAATCGCTGAGCTCCGATTAAAAACTGATGTGGCACACATCCAAGAGCTTGAGGTTCAGCGCGAGAAACTTGGTGAAGTAGTTAATCAGTTACGCCAACGTTTAGGCTCAATACAGACGGAGATTAACACTAACCAATCTCAATTCGATCATGTGCTCCGCATCGGCTACAAGAACACCAAGATACAGTTAACCAAGATCGAGCAGCAGCAGGCGAAGCTACTTCAGGAAGTCGCGGAAGCCATTAAGGAGCGGGACGCAGTTAAGGCAGAAGCGGAGGCCCTTGAGAAGAGCCGCATTGAAATGTCCAATGCTGTGCTTTCAGCCCGTGAGGAAGCAAAGAAGTATACTTCTCAAATTGATGCAATAGACGCTGAATTACGTACGTTGGATAGTGAATATGAGCAGGCGGACAAGTTAGCTAACCAGTTGCATGTGAGTATGGAAACTGCTCAGATTCGCCTACAGCAGTTGCATGCCCAGCTTAAGCAGTACGGCTACGAGCAGCCTCTCGAAACTAACCCTCAGCAGCTTCAAGACGCCGAAACCACCATACGTATGATGCAGTTCGAACTTGACCGCGTAGGCGCCGTAAATCAGCTTGCAGCTCAGCATTACAGTGATCAAATCAGCCGCTACAAGGAACTTTCAGTTCGCTTAAACGAGTTGGAACGCGAGAAACAGGCTATCGTCGCCTTCATGGATGAAATCGAGTCTAAGAAGCGCAAAGTCTTCATGACTGCGTTCGAGAAAATCAACGCTAGCTTAACCGTTTACTTTGAAAAGTTGACTGGCGGTGGCAACGCCACATTGAAACTCGAGAACCCCGAGGAACCCTTCACTGGCGGCATCGACATGGTTGTGCAGTTTCCCAACAAGCCCAGCATCGTAGTCAGCGGAGCCTCAGGTGGCGAGCGTTCAATCTCGGCTGTCGCGTTTATCTTTGCGCTTAAAGACTTCTCGCCTGCCTCATTTTATGTGTTCGACGAAGTTGACGCCCACTTAGATGCTTTCCACACTACCAGATTAGCTGAGACGTTGCTAGAGGAGGCGAAGGGTGGCAAAATCCAGTTTATCGTTATCAGTCTGCGTCCTGAAATGGTTAACAAAGCTCAGAAGGTTTATGGTGTGTACGAACGTAACGGTGTATCAAGTGTTGTCACGGCGAAGTTCCCGCCTGAGGAGGCGTCTTTAAGCTAATGGCTTCGCAGTCGCATCCTCCAACAACCGTTATGCGCAGACCTTTCTATCTGCGGCCACCCTGGAATATCCTATTTGAATTAAGTAAACTCGAAAAACTCACACCTTGGAGCGTTAACATATCTTACCTGCTACGTTCCTTCCTGTCCGAGATGGAAAAGGTCAATGGTGAAAAGGTTGATTTCCGCGCTTCAGGCGTCGCGTTAGATTCGTCAGCCTTAATCTATCTCATGAAGTCAAAATTGCTACTCACACTACAAGAACCTCCGCCTCCACCAACTCGTGTACCCACGGACTTTGTTCCGCCGCCACTGTTTCTGCCATTGCGTCACGAGCTTACCTCAACTACAATTCAGCATCTGCTTGAGGTTCTGGAGGATGTCTTAAAGGGTGAAAAGTATCTTACTCTGGGTCACGAAATCGAACAGCACCCGATTTTGCCAGCTGTAACAGATTTGATGCCTAAATTCGACAGATTTATCGCTGAACTGGAAAATGAGGTTGATAAACTCTATAATCTTCTTGTGGAGCGCACGGGCGGTCAGGGTATCATTGACTTCTCAACTCTGATCAAAGGTAAAACGCGTATTGAAGCGTTGAGAATGTTTATTTATCTGTTGTTCCTTGCGCAGGATGGTTTAGTTAGCCTCTGGCAGAACGACGAAACCGAGGAACTCTACATAGCTGTGGGGAAATTGAACGTTGGAAAAGCACAATCAAGCAGATGAACAGAATCAAACCGTAGCGGCGGCGTCTCAGGCTGCTGAATCAACCGCTTCAGCTACATCTGAAGCTGCACCTAAGGCAGCGGAGGCAGCACAACCCCCTTCAGCCCAAACTACCCTCCCTGAGTCGGAGCCAGCGGTGGACACTGCTGAGCGTAAGCAGCAGGCGCTAAACACACTCGAAGCAGCGCTCTATGTAGCTGGTCGCCCATTGGATATTAACGAGCTGTGTCAAGCTGTTGGCAGCCGCAGCAAGAAACGCGTCATCGGTTACGCTGAAACGTTGATGGAGCAGTACAGAGCTCGTAACAGCCCCATGGAGATTTTGGCATTAAAAGACGAACGCTATGTACTGCAGGTTAAGGCTGAATACACGCCGCTTGTCAAGAAACTCGTTAACAGGCCCCTTCTGTCTTCTGGTCCGCTTAAAACCCTCTCATATATTGCTTACCGCCAGCCCATAACTCAAAAACGGGTTATAGAAGTTCGTGGCCAACACGCCTATGGGCATATCAAGATGCTTAAAGACATGAATTTGATTATGACTGAACGCAGCGGACGTTCATTGGCTCTTCGGACAACTGATTATTTTGCTGACTACTTCGGTTTAACACAGGATACAAGCACACTGAAGCGGGATCTGCGCAGGATATTCGGCGACGCCATCAAAGAGGATGCTGCTGAACGAGAGCGCAGAGAGGCTGAGGAAGAAAAAGCGGCATTAGGCGAAGAAGGTCAAGAAACCCAAAAAGCGGAAGCGCCGAGTAAACCGCGTGCGCCGCTTAGCTTCGAGGGACCTAACCAACCATAAATTATTGATAAACTGCAATTTTGCGCAGCCCCCTCGCGAAAGGAGAACCTGAATGGCAATGATGACGAACTATTTCTGTTAGTAGTTTTTTTAAATTAGTAGAAGAAGGGTGTGCTGCCCTGCTACATCATCTTCCATAACTTTTGGCAGAAACAGCTTTTTTTGGTTCAGCGTCTGGATTTTGTTGAAGGTTGGTTGTGGCGACAGTACAAGGTAGTTCAAAAGCTTCTGTTTTGTACTCTACGCCTGATACCGATTTCTCGCTGGTTGCGGATTTATACAGTTTCCGCTGCAGAAACAAACCTTTCTTTGATCTACTATTATTTACGGAAACTGGGTTACGGCAGAGCGGTAGACACTCCCCATCAGGGCTAAACCATCAAGCATAACCATACAGCTTATCTTGTTGAAGGGGTTTAGTGGAAAGAAGATTTTTATGCACACAGCACACATCCCTATGCAAAGGATGAATCGCTATGGGTAAAGGTTCAGGTTATGGAAAAGTAATCCTGTTCGGCGAACACTTCGTCGTACACGGCATCCCAGGCATCGTGTCAGCTATCGATAGCTCAACCGATGCCATTGTCACTAAAGCCTCAAAGGGCTTAAACATTAAAGATGATCGAAAAACCTCTAAAGGCTACAGCGAAGAGAAACGTCTGCAGCAAATCGAATCCATTGAGCGCATGCTAAAAGCCATGAAGCTTGATCCAAAAACACCTCTTGACATCTGGATCGGCGGATCACTTCCGGGTTTCAGCGGATTGGGCGCATCTGCAGCGTCCAGCGTTGCTATCGCACGAGCTATCAACGAGGAACTCAACCTCGGGTTAGGCAACGACCAAATCAACGCTATCGCCTATGAGGGCGAAAAAGCCTACGCAGGCAACCCATCTGGCATCGACAATACCGCAGCAACCTACGGTGGCCTCATGTGGTTTAAGAAGAACCCCGCAGGCGGCCAAGACTTAGTTGAACGCATAAGAATCAAGCGCCCAGTCGAAGTGGTCATCGGATCAACGGGCAAAACCGCGAACACAAAAGCCATGGTCGAAGGCGTTGCAGAACGAAGAAAAGCTAACCCAGCCAAATACGACCCGCTGTTTAAGCAGGCTGAGTCACTGGCAGTCGCAGGCAGAAAAGCCCTCGAAGCAGGCGATCTGAAGAAAGTCGGCGACTTAATGAACGAAAACCACCGCATACTGCAGGAAATCGGCGTGTCAAGCAAAGAACTTGACCAACTAGTTGAAATCGCACGCAAGCAGGGCGCATTCGGCGCTAAACTCACAGGCGGCGGAGGCGGAGGCTGCATGGTTGCACTAACCGGCGGAAACGAAGTCTCAGGCAAAGTCGTAGGCGCCTTCAAAGGTGCAGGCTTTGAGTACCTGATGACCAAAATCGGCGTAGTAACCTACTAAACATAAACTGGGCTTTTTTAGCCCGACAATTCTTTCTCTATTAACATCGAAATACCTTCAGGTTGCTTTGTTTGCCAAAAGCCTTAAACTACTTCTCAGATACACAGAAGATTAAGGCGAACCAATTTGACGTTAAGAGGCTTCATTGAGCAACTAGAAAAAACAGGGGAATTAACAAAGATTACAAAGCCAGTCTCAGTCGAGTACGAGATGGCTGGCATCATCGCCGCCAACGGCGAGAAACCCGTTATGTTCGAGAACGTTAAAGAATCAAAAATTCCAGTTGTCGCAGGTTTGGTTTCTTCAAAAGAGCTAATCTGCCGCAGCATGGGCATCACCAAAATGCAGCTTCTGCCTAAACTACTAGACGCTATAGAGCATCCGGTTACACCAAAAATGGTGACAGATGCAGCGTGTCAGGAAGTCGTAGAGTTAGGCGCAGAAGTTGACTTAACCAAGTTGCCAATAATGCACTACACAGAAAGAGACGGCGGCAAATACATCGCCAGCGCAGTTTCCATTGTTAAAGACCCTAAAACCGGCGCACGCAACATGTGCTTCCACAGATTGATGCTCAAAGACAGGAACCACTTTGTCGCAAGAATCGTCGAGCACAGAGGCACAGACACCGCACTTCAGAATGCAGGCGGAGAACTCGAAATAGCAATATGCCTCGGCAACTCCACCGCAGTGCTACTTGCAGCCGCAACCACCCTGCCAATGGGCGTAGACGAACTCTCAATGGCAAACGCACTTGAGAAGACTGACCTCGTCAAATGCAAAACCGTTGACCTCGAAGTCCCAGCAGACGCCGAATTTGTCTTCGAAGGCAAAATCACTAAAGAGAAAGTCACTGAAGGACCGTTTCTCGACTTAACAGGCATTGTTGACCGCACACGCCAGCAGCCAGTGGTTGAAATCAAATGCGTTACCCACCGCAAAAACCCGATTTATCAAACCATCCTTGCGGGCAGGAACGAGCACAAGTTCCTTATGGGCATGCCGAAGGAGCCTACTATCTTTAAGGAAGTTAGCAAAGTGTGCGAGTGCAAAGACGTTTACATCACTCCAGGCGGATGCAGTTGGCTCCATGCAGTCGTGCAGATCAAGAAGAAGAATCCGGATGATGGTAGAAAAGCTATCGACGCGACCTTCAAAGGTCACGGGTCACTGAAGCACTGTGTCATCGTGGATGATGACATTAACATATATGACCCTCATGACGTGGAATGGGCAATCGCTACCCGTTTCCAAGCAGACAAAAATGCTGTTATCCTCTCCAACCAGCCGGGTTCAAGCCTTGACCCTTCAGGCGACCTTAGCGAGGGTAAGAAGGCGACAACCGCCAAAGCGGGTCTCGACGCCACTGCGCCGCTGGTATCGACTGGGAAAGGGTTTAGTAAAGTAGACTACGTTAAAGTTGACTTAAACAAGTACCTCTAAGTGATCACCTATGGAGTTAACACCTCAAGAGCAAGCAATGCTGGACGGAAAAGAAGGATACGCCGTCCGCAAAAGCATGGAGATCCTCGTCGCATTAGGCGAGATTTTCGGCGCTAAAAGCCTCATCGATGTTGGTAGTGTTCAGGTTGCAGGCGTCAGCTACCACAATCTCGGCGACGCTGGACTGGAGTTCCTCGACTCGCTGGCAAAAGACGGGCGCGTCAAAGTCCTCACCACGCTGAATCCCGCTGGTATGGACCTTGAGAATTGGAAGCAGCTTGGTATTGCTCCAGACTTCGCGGAGAAGCAGAATCTCGTAATCGACGCTTTCCAGCGCATGGGCATACTTGTAAGCTGTACCTGCACGCCATACTTGATTGGTAACTTGCCAACTTACGGCGAGCACCTTGCATGGTCGGAGAGCAGCGCGGTTACGTTCGCCAACTCGGTACTCGGTGCAAGAACTAACCGTGAAGGTGGCCCGTCAGCTTTGGCAGCGGCGTTCGTCGGCAAAACACCCTGCTACGGTCTGCATCTAGATGAGAATAGAGTGCCAGATGTACATGTTCAAGTAAAAGCAGAGCTCAAGAAGCTTTCCGATTGGGGTGCTTTGGGTTACGCGATTGGCAAGAAGGCGGAGAACAAGATTCCCTACATCACAGGCATCAAATCGGCGGAGCTGGATGAGTTGAAGAGCTTTTGCGCGTCAACTGTAACCTATGGCACAAAGCCGCTTTTCTACATTAAAGGCATAACGCCGGGTAATGAAGCGCAAACTCAGCCCTCAAACACGGTAACCATAGAGGAAGCAGACCTTAAAAACGCCTACGACAACATCAATGATCAAGTCAGTGAAATCGATTTTGTCTGCGTCGGTTGTCCACATTGCAGCATCAAGGAAATCAAAGAAATCGCCGACCTCATCAAAGGCAAGAAGGTCAAGGATGGTGTCGAACTCTGGGTAGCTACTTCCAGAACAGCCAAGCAGCTTGCGGATAAACGTGGCTACACAGCCACCATTGAGGCTGCTGGAGGCAAATTCGCATGCGACACATGTATGGCAGTGGCGCCGCTGAAAGGCAGATTTAAGGCGTTGGCGACGACTTCGGCGAAGGGATGCTTCTATTCCAGGCAGAACCTGATGAAAACAAAAATGGGTAGTATGAGTGAATGTGTAAACGCTGCGGTGAGTGGAACATGGAACAATTAAAGGGACGAATAATCTACAAGGGTAAAGCTGAAGCGGAAGCGCTTGTTACGTCTATGCCGATTAGCTTCTACGGCGGCGTCGACCCGAATACGGGCGTTATAATCGAGAAGGGCCACGAATTAAATGGCGTTAGTGTTAAAGGTAAAGTTTTGGTGTTTCCGCAGGGTAAAGGCAGTACTGTGGGCAGTTACACGCTTTACCGCATGAAGAAGAATGGCGTCGCGCCGGCAGCTATGATTAATAAGGAAACTGAAACAATCATCGCGGTCGGAGCTATCATCAGCGAAATCCCCTTCGTGGATAAAGTAGATCTAAGTAAATTCAGAACAGGCGCCAAAGTCACCGTTGATAACGACACCGTAACTATAGGTTGAACAGCAATTTGAGGGGTTTTTTCCCTTCATTTATTTTTAGTTTGCTTTTGGTTTTAAAGCAGTTGAGGGCACTTTAGGGTTTAATTAACTGCGCTTTTGCTTTTGTTGCTCTCAGTAGAGCCCCTCCCCTTCAAGCATTTCGGTATAACTATTAATACTCTGATATGGAATTAATTGCATCACTCCCTTAGGTTTCTCACATATGCCTGCAAACAAAGCATTAGTAGACGAAATTGAATCATCAATCATTCGGGACTTCTCCTTATCATACGAGGAACTAAAGAAGCTCCACTCAGAGATGCTTGACCAAATCACCTCCACCGCCAGTCGCTCACCAGTCTACCATAAAATAGCGCATGTCACCGACATCTCAGAGCTCAGCAAGCTCCCCATGACCTCTTATGATCAGATTCAGGAGCTCTTTGACCAACTCGGCGCCGAAAACGTGCTCCTAAAGAAACCAGACATATACTGGTACACTTCTGGTTCCACTGGTAAACAGAAGAAAGTCTACTATAGCCAAGCCGACCATGACGTTATCGCGCAGGGCTTTATGCAGCTTCTTTACTTAAGTGGCGTACGCGTCACCGACAGCCCATGGGTTTTCACTTCAACCGGAGGCGACACCCTATTTGGGCGAGTTCTTGAAAAGTATGATTTGCCTGGGCTTATCACGACCCTTGCCAGCGAAATGGATGTCATTAAAGCGCTGCGGAACGCGTCCAAGTTGGAGCGAATTGACATCACTGTGGGCGTCACCTGGCTCTACCTCGTTATCCACAAGATAGCGCACCACCCTGAAGAATTTGAGAAGATAGTGCAGAAGATGGTGAAGGATAAAGTCAAGGTTCCTGGGTTACCATGGCTTATACGCAAGTATCTGATGCGCGGTATCGATTACCAGAATTTGGCAAAAACCCTTTCTGAGATAAGATTGGGCTTTTCACATGCTGAGGCACTCGCGCCATACATCCCCAAAATCAAGCAGGCTTACCCGAAGATGGAGATGCACGACGTGTTTGGCGCAACAGAGCAGTGGGTGCAGGCGATTCAGGTTTCAACTGAGCATAACTGGCTCAGCTTCTTCCTTCGGTACTCAATTCCCGAATTGGCTGACCCTGAAGAGGTGCTTAAAGCCAAACAGGACCCAACCTACATTCCGAAAACGACGCCCTGGTACGAGTGGAAGAAGGGCATGCGCGGCGAACTAATTCTGACCCGCCCCGGCGAGTGTCTGCCGTTGATCAGGTACCCGACTGGCGACATGATCGAAGTCATGGACCCCGCATACAAGTTTATGGTTAAACTCGAAACCACATCACTTGACATAACATTGCCGGCGATTATGTCTCTTGGTAGAGCAACCGACTCAGTGGACTACGATTCGGGTGATCAAAACGGCAACTTTTTCGGTTTCAAAGTCTACTCGCGCCAAATCAACGACGCGCTCTTTAAAATCCAGAACATCCGCTGGTGGGAACTCTACCACGTCCGCGGCAGCCCCGGCAGATTCATATTCCTCGTAATCCCCGAAGCCCCAGTACAAAACCCGCAGGAGTTCCAAGCGGAGATACATGCTTCGCTTACCAAGACCTTCGTGGAGTACGGCGCGGTTGATACGGGCAGGCAATTCATACTGGATGAGTCATCAGCTAACGGAAACGGCGTAGTCCACAAGGAACTCATCGAGGTTCTGGTTACGCGCCCCGAAGCTTACAACGTGGTGGACCGCGAGGTAAAGCGCCGTATGAAGGAAGGTAGAGCGATGGGACGCCAGAAGCCCAAGCGGATAATCAAGGTGGAAGACGAAGCTGAATTCAAGCGACTTGTTGAGGAGAAACTCAAAGCGTAGAACCCTACCTCAGAAGTACCTCCCCCTCCCTACCTAACGAAAAAGGGTGCCCTCAGAGACCCCCTCTATAGGTGCAGTGCATACCATGGATATTAGGATCCAAATAGGCACTTACCCCTCTATAATTTCTGCAAGGAGTTTCTAATAGAGCCATTAGGCAAACAGCTATAGATACAAAGGTCACTTGATAGCGGGGTACTGTAGCAAAGAAGCCCAAGGTTTTAACGTTAAATATGTTTAGCAGTGATTATTCATCAGGGGGCAACATGCCGTTTGAAGCGCCAATTAGTCGTCATATGCGCCGTTCTGGCAATTGCTGTTATTCTGCTGTCGGTTTTCTTAGTTAACGGCTTCTTCACCCAACCCCCGCGGAGCCGAGAATTCTACATCGGAGTCGAATACGCCTACGCCGACAACACAGCTCAGCTAAAAGCGCTCGTGGACAAAGTCAAGGACTACACTAACCTGTTTGTGATTGGTTCAATCGCGATTTCCTTTAACCGAACCGCTCTGGACGAATCCTGCGACTACATCACCCAGCAGGGGCTAAACTTCATCGTGTTTTTCACTGGCATAGACCGCTACAACTGGACAGGCAACTACACCATCAGGGATTGGATGGCGGATGCCCAGCAGCGCTACGGCGACAAGTTTTTGGGTGTCTACAAGATTGATGAGCCCGGAGGCAACCAAATCGACCAAGGCAACTCCACCATAATTCACAGCGCCGCAAGCTACACGCAAGCCTCAGAAAGCTACGTCGGCAACCTAACATTGATGAACAACTACTACCAGTCCTACACACCCCAGCTTTTCACCGCCGACTATGCGCTGCACTGGTTTGACTACAAGGCAGGCTACAGCGGCGTCTTCGCTGAGTTTGTCGGGAACGAGAGTCGCCAGAGGATTATCGCCCAATGCCGAGGTGCAGCGACGGCTTTCCAGAGGGACTGGGGCGTCATCATCAACTGGAAGTACAATCAACCGCCGCATTACCTAGAAAGCGGCGAAGAACTCTACAGCGACCTAGCGTTAGCTTACAGCGCAGGCGCCAAATACGCAATCGTGTTCAGCTACCCAAACATGACAGGCAGCAGCTACGGCATTTTAGAGGACGAGCACTTCAATGCGCTGCAGCGGTTCTGGCGCACCCTGAATTCTAATCCCGATAGCTTCGGCTCAAACCCAGCGCAAGTTGCTTATGTAGTGCCAAGGGACTACGGCTTCGGCTTCCGTAGCCCAAGCGACCGCATCTGGGGCCTCTTCCCAAGCGATGAGCTTTCCGCAAAAATCTACAGCGACGTACAAACCCTCACCGACCGCTACGGGGCAGCCTTCGACATCCTCTACGACGAACCACAAATAACAGCGCAACTGCTTGGGAACTACAGCCGCGTTTTCTACTGGAATCAGTCAATAACCTAAAAACGCAAGCAACACCAAAACATCATGAACGCAATGAAGGGGAAAAAACGCTTCATCTTCCACCTTGACATGGATCACTTCTACACGGCAGTTGAGGAACGCGAAAATCCCGCCATCAAGGGCAAACCCGTCGTCGTGGGTTCCGACCCTAAAGAGGGCAAAGGCCGAGGCGTCGTATCCACAAGCAACTATGAAGCCCGAGCGGTCGGAATACGCAGCGGCATGCCTATCTCACAGGCTTGGCGGCTCTGCCCAAACGCCGTGTATCTGCCGCCGAATTTTCCGCTCTACATCAAAGTTTCAGGGGAAATAATGACTATCGCACGCAGGTATGCTGGCAAGTTTGAGCAGTGGGGCATAGACGAAGCCTTCTTGGACGTAACCGACAGAGTGCATGACTGGGCAGAAGCAGAATCGCTGGCGCGACAGATCAAGCAGGAAATAAAAGACAAAGAGCACCTCACCGCATCAATCGGCGTTGGACCCAACAAGTTAATCGCTAAAGTGGCCAGCGACTTCAAGAAACCCGACGGCTTAACCATAGTCAGAGAGGAGAAAGCCGAGAAATTCCTTGAGCCACTCGCCGTAAGAAAGCTGTTGTGGGTTGGACGCAAAACCGAAGCTAAACTCAAGGCTTTAGGCATCAACACAATCGGCGACTTAGCCCGCTACGACCCCACCGCGCTGTCGTCACTGTTCGGCGTTATGGGGCTGCAGATGCACCTGTCTGCAAGGGGCTTGGACAGAAGCGAAGTTGAGGAACGCGTAGGCGTCAAAAGCGTGAGCCACGAAACCACGTTTGAGGAAGACACATCCGACCCAGCATCGATACTGCAAGCCCTCGACGCCCTATGCGTAGATGTCCAGAATGAAACCGCCGAACAGAAGCTACTCTTCAAAACAGTCTCCATCAAAATCCGCTACAGGGGCTTTGAAACCCACACCAAAGCTAAAACCCTACCCCGACTGACCAACCGAGTTGAGGCCTTGAAGAAAACCGCCAGAGAATTGCTACTGCCCTATCTTGATGTGGACAGGAAAATCCGTTTGATAGGCGTCAGGGTTTCCAGCTTGGTCAGCTGCGAGAAACAGAAAACCCTCTTCTGAACCATTATGCCTCGTATTTTGTGGGGTCATCAATACCTGCTTCGGCGAATGCCCGTTTACGGTTGGTGCAGGATTCGCATCTGCCGCAGTGCTTCTCGCCGTCGCGGTAACATGACCATGTCAGCTCCAGCGGTACGCCCAACTTGACGGCTTCTTTTAGCAGCTCCGACTTTTTGTAGCCGTTAAAAGGCGCTTCTATAGTTAAATCCGTCTCTGTGCCCAGCCGCGCCGCTTTCTCAAACGCCTCGTAAAATTCACGTCGGCAGTCGGGATAGTTGGGTTCATCTGAACCGTGCGCACCGTAGAAGATGTGGCTTGCCCCAACCGAAACCGCGTAGGCGACTGCGGCTGAGAGGAAAATGGCATTACGGAAGGGCACAACTATTGGGCTACTGAACTCCTCTGTTATGGCGATGTCTTTGTTGCAGAGGCATGTTACGTCGCTGAAGATTTCTTTAAGCGCGGAGAGGTTGATGATTTTGGTTGATGTGCCGAGGCAGTTGGCGATTTTCTGGGCTGCCTCTGTTTCTTTAACTGCAATTTGGCCATAGTTGAACGTTATCGGGTAAATAACATAGCCCTGAGCCTTTGCCCAGTAGGCTACGGCTGCTGAGTCAGGCCCTCCGCTGAGTACGACCACGCATTTCCTGTTTTGCTTCATGGTTACTTTGCTCCTTCTGTTCCAAGCCATCTCTGGAGCCCAAGCTTCTTGAGCGCCTTAAACAGCGGCCACCCGATAAGTACACTTGCAATCATGTTGCCGAGGAACACGTAGAAGATGGTTTCCCAAAGCGGCAACAAGTAGAGGTATGATAGCATCAACCCGACGGTTGCGCCCAGAACAGCAGAGTAAGCTGTGCAGGTGGCGATTACGGTGTAGTCATTTCTGGATTTCTTGTAAGTGTAGTAGACTGCGTAAGCCATGACAAACGAGGGTATAGTGTTTAGCAGGTCGATTAGGCCCGCGGTGGAGAAGATGTTGGCGACGAAGACGCCGAGAGTGTGTCCCAATACGCCTGCCCACCCCAGAATCGGCACCGCCGCAACCATAGCATCCGCCAACCTGACGTTAAGCGGACCATAAGACATGAATCCTAAACTGACAACTAGCGCCGCATACAAAGCGGCATACATTGTGATTAAAGCTAAATTTTTTGATCCAATTTTCACTTTGTTTGCCTCCCTATCTCCCGGGTTTTATTTATGTTGGCGCAACGGGCTGGGAAGCTCCTCTCACGCGCCAATTGGCAGTCAAAAAACCTTGGAGTCTTAAAAACTTTTAGGGCACATTGGGGTGGTTCAATGAATTATAAATACCTACACTTGACGAAAGCCTACGTATCAGCCCTTTAAGCGTTCACTTTTTCGGAGCCTGTTTCGCCCTACTCCAAAGGCACTCAAAGTATCCCGTCATCACTTTCATGAAATCTGGATTATCCGACCACAAACTCGGAACCATCTCATTATCCTCCTTTGTCCTAACACGCATATTCGCTAATTTACCATCATAAATCCCCGCCCTAACAGGTACCGGCCCATCTAGATACCGCACCTCTAAGAGAGGATTCTTTTTACTCGCTGCTTCTGCTCTTCTTTCAAAGCTCTCTTTATCAGTAATAAGCCGGATTTTCACCCCGCGTTTCATCGCCTGCTCGGAAGCCTCTATGGAGCCAAGAAGTAACCCTCTAATCGTATGCCAATCCGATATCAAGTCAACACTCTTTTCAGTCTTGATGTCGGCCTCTCTGAATTTCTCGAGAAGTAACTCTTTAGAGTTTATTATTGTGAAATGCTCAGTGCCGCTTTCACCTATAACTATCTTGGTGCGTTCATTGAACTCCTTTATTAAAGTCATACTTCTCTCACAAGCTTCGCTGTATTCTTCTTTCTTTCTCTGCAGAAGAAGTGTACAGGCGTCTTTTAGCGGCGTAGGCTCAAACATTATGGGCGAAGCCAAAACTTTTCTGACTAAACCCAGCTTTTCAAGGGTTGGAAGCACCCTATATACGTCTGGCCGCGCGATTTCAGCGGTGTTAGATATTTTTCCCACATTAGCTTTCTGTAGAGTCAGAACGGTGAGGTAAATTCGGGCTTGTAGAGACGTTAACCCTAATTTTACAAGTGTTTCAACATGCTCATCTAATCCGCTCAAACTTCAACCCTGCCCACTTAACGATTAAATGTAAGACTACAATAAGCAAGCAGTCAACCCTTATGACGTTTACTCACTTGAAGTGCATGTTCTTTCATATCCTGCGCCAGCCTTCCTGATGCTGCCTCTGCACGTTCAAGAGAGAACCCGATTCCTATGCGGTTTGATGCAATCGCTTCCACTATAAGGTACCGTTACGTTTGGCGAAATCTTTAATTAATTCCTTAGAAAGATTAAATCATGCTACTTCCTAGTGGATGGGCAT
>CAYPGY010000035.1:0-16808 GCA_964410435.1 uncultured Candidatus Bathyarchaeia archaeon | reverse complement strand
AGTTGCTGGTTTGGGTTGAGTATTGGTTGTGGCGACAGTACAAGCAAGAACAGACGAAACAGCCATTTTTTGATCAACTGTTAAAGACGCAAACGGAAGCGTAAGTGGAACCCCGTTTATGCGTCTGTTGCTTTGCAGGTACCTCCCTATCCCCCTATAAAAGTGCCTTGTAGTGGACATATCCTGCTCAGAGTGTAGGCGCCCTCCCTATCAAACGGTTCAGGTACCCCCTCTACGGTTTGTGCATACAACTGCTAATAGAGCAAATAGGTGAACAGCTATAGAATCGGAATCAGAAAACATTGATCTGAACAATGAATTCGGGCACTGGCATGGCCCATTCGGATACTTAGCCCGTCACTAATGCAATGCAGCCTGAACAGATAAGACGATAGCACTACCCGTGACCCAACAGAGTTGCCCGCAAATACTAACCAGCCTAGTTAATCTCCGCAAGGGTTTGCTGGGGCTTCTGGATACCATTTCGGAGAGAGAAATCCAAACGCAAGCAGTTACAGTGCCTGCAACCACTGTAAGTACTCTCCAGAAGCCCACTCAGCCCCTGCTTCACATTCAGTTTTATACTAAAAAAGGGAGGGAAATAGTTCCCATTTTTTTTCTCCTTATGGTTTTTTTCTGAGCACCAATATTATGACTACGCCAACAGCAATGATAGCGATGATAATACCGATTATTCCTGGTACTAAGTATAAGTCAGCCATTGAGGCGGTCGGTGTTGCTACAGGGGTCGGCGTTGCGGGTACTGAGTCAACTGCGAATGCAGCAACTGCATGCGATGGATAGTAGGATGCGCTGCCTGCAAAGGAAGCATAGACGGTGTATGTGCCTTCGATGTCGGGCATCCACAAGTAGCTGTAATAGCCGTCGGTGTTTGTTGTTGTGGTTCCTATGCTGCGGTAGTTGCCGTTTGCGTCTAAAACAAACAGTTCAACAGTCACACCTGTGGCGTTTGTTGGGCGCTCAATTTGCTGATACACGTACTGCATCCATTGACTAGTAGATGCATCATCGACAGCGGGAACTCCATTCGGGAAACGCAACAGCCTGTTTGCGGCTTTAGTTCCAGGAGACACATCCATAACTGTCCCTGTTATCAGTACCTTGTTTCCTTGTGTTATTACGTCATCATTGACTGTAACTGTTGTTGCGCTTGGACCTTTGCCGAAAGCATATACTTGCAAGTCATAGGTGTTCATCATGGCTACTACGCTGTCTCCGATAAGGAAGCCTGTCTGCATGTAGCTGTTGTAGAATCCGTCAATTCTGAATATTTGTTCGCCGGTTTGTGCATCTATGCATGTAAATGGAGCACCGCGGTAGTTGGGATCTATCGGAGAATGTTCACCGGATCCGATGTACACTTTGCCGTCGGCTATGAACATGTCTGAGTAGGAACCCCAATTATTTGAGAACAGGTTCTCATTGTAGAAGTCCTTGATTTCATGTTTCCATAGTGTCTCGCCAGTTTTGAAATCAAAGCAGAAAAGTACACCACCGTAAGCTACGTCGTAGAGTTTTCCATCCCAGACTGTGCCGAAGGTGAAATAGTCGAAGGATTCCATTGGTTCAGATACCCAGATATTCTTGCCAGTATCCATATCGAATCCGATCCATTGTCTCGTGGTTTGGCAGTATCGAGCGAAAACACGCGTCTCTGGATCACCTAAGCCTACTGTTCGCATAATTACAGCTTCATCCATCGGCACATAATTTTCCTTCCACAGTAGTTGCCCTTCACGTCCAGGTGAAACGTCAATTGCCCAATTGGTCACGCAGTCCATGAATTGTCTTCCAAAACTGGTGCCGTTCATGCCTATTACTCGATCTTTGTAGTAGTATAGCGCAGCAGCTCCGGGTAGGTTTTTAGGTATAGTTACGTTCCATTCGATGCCTTTTGAGTAGTTGTATATTTTTCCATGAGGTGTAAAGCTTCCTTCGTTGCTAACTACTCTAGATGAGTTCCATAAAGTCATCCAGCCGTTTGCGGTATCCACTGTGTATATGTAGATTTCGCCCTTGTCGCCATAAACATTGGAACCATAAGTGGCGGAGCCAGCAGGCATGTTTTCTATAGTGTATATCCAGTCACCAGTTGTAGCATCGAATGCGTGCCATTTGTTGCCAACAGTAGACCATAAGAAATAGAAAGTGCCGTGATAGTTGTATGAATCCCAATAGAATGCTTGACCGAATGACAAACTGCAGACTGTACCATCAGGGGTTTTAAGCTCCCGAGTCCATCTCTCTTCTCCGGTGCGAAGATCTACAGCTACAACTCTATGCGTAGGATAGATGGATTCTCTCTGATTGTAGTATAATGTTCCGCCAAGCGCTACTACATTAGTGAATTTTGTTTGGTAGGCAGCGCCATCTTCAACAGCATGCTCGCCTAGTGGTGCTCCGACTAGACCGCCCATTTGAAATTCTTTTGTCCATAGAATGTGCGGGGTTTCAGGTGCTTCTGCATTGCCTGGTGCAAGTCTATTGAAATTGGTCCACTGAAGCCAGTTTCCTGCGACTGTAGACCATTCTCTAAGGTCAGTGTGTATAGGACGTGTCCAATACTCCTGAGGTAGAGCATGTCCCGGATATTTCGGTGCCGGATCCTCGGTTACTACTAGTTCGTATTTATCGGTTGTACTAGCCAGCATAATAGTACCCAAAGGAAGGGTTCCAAATGAAGCATACTTTATCGCTTGCTCAGGGAAGCTCATCGTACAGTAGTAGGTACCTACCATATTAGGCACATAGCGAACACCAGTAGAACCAGTAGAGTCGGTCTTAATGTTTTCAATTTTATCCACTTTGCCGTCGGGTTTCTCTATTGTCATTGACAGCCCTTCCCAGCCAGTATTGACATTTGCAACCGCAGATTCTATTCCTACGGCAAACAATACCTCTTCGCCGACACCGACTGGATTAGGAACGGCGAAAATAAAGGGGTAAGTCTTTGCTCGAAGCGGTGCCTGTTGTGCAGTTGTAGTTGAAAAAACGACCATAAACAGGGATGCTGATAGCAGCAAAATCAATGTTGTTGTTAAAAGTTTTGTTCTAGATTTTGCTTCCATTTTCGTCTCCCTCTATTTGGTTTTTCTTATTTTTTGATGGCTTCATTTTTTTTCTTTCTCCTAATATGCATAAGAAATAAATGTAGACAGTTAACGCTAATAACACCCATGAACGTATGGTTCACATTATACAAATAATAAATCAACACCATCAAACCCTAATATGAAAAAATAACAAAACCACAAAGGAAGAAAAATGTCTGAAAATACAGCAATCTATGATCCATACTTTGTAATACTAAGGGTCACAATAGAGATCATATCAGCAGTGGCTTGTCTTATTCTAGTCAGATTCATGATAAAACCATACCAAGTAACTCGTGAAGGACGCTACATTGGTTTACCATTGGGATTCAGTTTTCTGGGCGCCTCCTACGCTATTTCAGCCGTTACATATGCCGGATTTGCCAACTATAATGAGATAATATGGCGATTTCAACTCATTTTAAGAGCATTTTCATTTGTATTCCTTGCAGTTGCCTATTACTTCTCGAAAAAACAAACCAAAAATACACATTACATCTGGAAAATAGTATTCAGCGGATTACTTGTCATTCTAGCAACATCCGTTCTTCTAACCTTTATTACGCCGTATACGCCAAGGAATAACTATCTAGATTTCGCAGTTAGAATAGTGAGTTTTTCTTGTATCGTTTACATCTTTATTCACTGCCTTAGGGAAAAAACAATCGCGCAAGACCCATATGCAAAATGGGTAGTGGTTGCTTATGCTTTACTTGGATTAAGCCAATATTCAATCATAGTTTGGATTGCTGATTTCTCATATTTTGCATTTTGGGGATCCTTGATATTTCGCCTAGCCAGTCTTGTGGTTCTCTTAACTGTCACATACAGAATTTTTTATAGACCTAAAAAAGGGGTCTAAAATATGAAGAAGATCCAAAGAAGAGATAAAATGAAAATCTACGGGGATCTTCTATTAGTACTCCAAGCAGAGTCAGGAAAAGAAAAAATAACCATCACAAAAATCATATCTAAAAGTAATATTCCATTCACTCGTCTGAAAAAATACATAGCGGATCTAAATGAGTTAGGTTTAATTGAAGATGAAACGTCGCTTAAGCTTACTGAGAAAGGTAAAAGGTATCTACAGCAGTATGAAACTGTTTTAGCTTTTATGGAAAGTATGGGAATGAGTTACAAATAGATCAGTTCACAAAATACACTCAAAACGAGGATTATTCACAGTCGATTAAAAGTAGAAACTGATAAGGTTTGCGAGCTTCTGGCTACGCATGTTCATTTAAGAAAGAAAAGGGCAAAACATAACCGCAGTGGCTACAACCACTGCCAGTATGAAAAAAGGGTCAACTGCTGAAGGGCCTTTGTTGTTTTAGGTTTTTACAGGCAGAACTACCATACAGTTTGTTTTTCTCGTTTTCAGAATAAAATCAAAAAAAGAAAAGAGAGAGATTGTTTGGATCTCTATTGGTTTTTTATGGCTTTTTTGTTACGAGCAGAGCTAGTACTGCGCCGACAACGATTATGGCGACGATTACGCCGATGATTGCCGGAAGGAAGTACAGGTCAGCCATTGATGGAGCTGCGGTTGGTACTGGTGTCGGTGTTGCTGCTGCTTCGTCAACTGTGAAGCTTGTCTTTGCTGATGATGGCCAGTAGCCGTTTGTGCCTGCGAAGGTTGCGATGACTGAGTAGTCGCCGGTGATGTCTGGTGTCCATGATAGGCTGTATTGGCCGTATACGTCTGTTGATACTGTGCCGATTGTACGGTAGTTGCCGTTTGCGTCGACTACGTTGATCATTACGTCAACGCCTGTGAAGTTGGTTGGCATTGGCTTCTGCTGGTAGACATAGCCCATCCAGTCCTTCATTGATGCATCGCTGCAGACTGGTAGACCCTTGGAGAATCGTTGAACGACTTCCTGCTGTGATGCACCTGCGGATAGGTCTGTTACTGTTCCGCGGATGACCACACTTTGGCCTGGTGTTAAGCCTGCATCTGGAGCTGTCACGGTCATTTGACTTGCGCCTCTACCGACAGTGTAGATTCTGTTGTCTAAGCCGTTGAACCACGTGTTAAAGCCGTCTGCGATTGCGTAGCTTGTAGTCATGAATTCGCCTGTGTAGCCGCTGAGTGTCCAGATTTCTTCGCCTGTGGTTGCGTTGATTGCACGTGCAAGGGAGCCTTTGAAGAGTGGAGTTTCAATTGTGTGCTCGGATGTGATCAGGTAGATTACGTCGTTTGCGTAGCCTGCAACGAATGTTGGGTAGTTGCCTGGGACTGCGAATCCGCCGTCTGTGCTGTTGCCTGCGCCGCCGTTACCGTAAGTCCAGACTAGTTTGCCGTCAGTTGTGTCATAGCAGTAGACTATGCCTGCATATGCTGAGCTGTACATTTTGCCATAGGCAAACATGTTAGCTAAGCTGCCTGATGCTGGGCTGCCGTAGTAGTCCATTGCGGTTTGTGGGTAGCTTTGTGTACTCCAGATTTGGTTACCGCTGTCTAGGCTGTAGCCGATGAAGCAGTTGAGTTCGCGGACGTTTTCGACGAAGACGCGGTTAACACGATCAACACCAGCTTGGATAATGGTTGCTTCTAATGTTGGAGTTACTGTTTTTATCCAAGATATAGCGCCGACTGTGCCCTTTGATGGGTTGAGGTTGACTAGGAAGTATGTGTATGGGTTTTGTGTTGGGGTTCCTCCGAAGAAGAAGTTTGCGCCTGTAGATGCCAATGTTCCGTTGTAGCATAGCATGCAGTCATTGTAGTATGCTTCAACTACTGTGAATGCAGTTGTCCAGTTAACACCGTTGTATGTGATTGGTTTAATGTAGTTGTATCTTGCTGCTGTGCTTGCATCAACTGTCGCTGCAACTGAGGGAGTGTCTGTCCAGGTAAAGAGTTTGCTCGAGTTCCATTCGCCAACAGCATAGTTAGCTCCTTGACGTATAGTCTGGTATATTATGGTTTCACCCATTGAGCCCATTGCTTTGCGGCCTGACGGGATGTTTGTTGCGTTAAAGATGTATTTGCCTGTGTCTGCATCAAAGAATTTCCAAGTGGTTGAGCCGCCGAACCATCCGCCGCCGGATGATGCGACCAGTAACGCGTTAAAGACACCGTGCTGATTGGGGTTTTCTGGGTCAAAGATCATTGCAAAGGACAAAGCACCCATGGTTGAGCTTCTCCAGATTTCTTTACCAGTGCGCAGATCAACACATACTGTGTCTCCTCCGCTTGCGCTTAGGTATGATAGTGGTTCAGTGTAGTAGAGTCTGCCGTTTACAATGATTGGGTTTTGGAACCTTTGGATGTAAGCTGAGCCTTCGAAGTAGGTGTTGCCTTCATATCCCACGAAGTTGTTGCCGCCGACTACTCCTCCGCTTTGAAGCTCTTTAGTCCACATAACGTGTGAGGTTAGTGACCCAACTGCGTCGCTTGGGAAGAGTTGACCGTTGCCACCGTAGTTGTATGATGCTGCAAAACCGCCGTAACCTGGTGCGCCGTTGCCTAGCCAGTTAGATGATATTGTGTACCAGAAGCTGTTTTCGCCGTAGATTGGGCGTGCCCAGTATTCTGTTGGTAATGGATAACTGTCTGGTAGGCGACCGATTGAGGTTTCTTGGACATAGAATACGTCGGTGTCGCTGCTTGCCAAGTAAACATCGTTAGCTGTTGAGTCGTTTGGGTGTGAAGTTGCGTTGACAAATGTCTCGGGAAATTCGAATGTTACTGTGTATGTGCCAACCTGAGTTGGTGTATAAATGTAACCCTGATTTGAGGTTGTATCAGCAATATAATCGAATGTCTTTGTAAATGCTGTGCCGTCTGGGGCTGTGATTGTTAGTTTGTAGTTGTGGAAGCGATAATCGTTTTCCATGTCTGCACCTGGGAACATTTTATCGATCCACATGTAGATGTTGATGCTGTCGCCAACTCCTACAATGTTGGGAGTTGCTTCGACGTAAGCAAATGTCTTCCTGGTCGTTGCTGCGTTGGCTGCGGGAATCAGTACTGTTGCGCCTATTGAAATAATCAATAAGGTTACAAGAAAAATAGTTGTCACTTTTGATTGTGTGTTCATGTTTCTTTTCTCCTTAATTGTGAGCTTGTAGGGTAGAGAAATAAACTAATAAGCGTTGCCCAGTCACTGCATTTTGATAAGGTTAATCCACATTTTTAGTTAACATTTATACATTTTCTGAGCTAACCTGATAATCATTTTATCAATAATAAATACCCAAAATTTTTGAATATTAAAGTTTTAGCGACAATTAAACCCACATAAACCTAAAACTCACAAGCAAACCAGCCATAACGTACAGGTTACAACGTAGAAAAGATGGAGCAAAATTCAGAATTCAGAATTCATAAGCCTTTACTTACATATCAGGCACTTTAAGGTAAATATACAAACTGACAGGCGCAGAACCCAAGTACGGGATGAATGATTTGGCACCAAAAACAACAAAAGAAACCAAATTCGACAATGTCCTACTTGAAGCTATAGATACCGCTTTCTCTGCACTCGGCCAAAACGTTAAATTTTCTATCTACTTCAACCTTGAAGCAAAATTTGGGTTGCCTAAAAAAGATATCCCTGATAGAATAAGCGATTTTTCAGATGCGCTTGATAAAATTTTTGGCCAAGCAGCGAGGTCACTTGAAATTTTAATAATGAAATATCTTAATGAAAAAGTAAAATGTAATTATTCATGGGTTGGACCCAAATGGCTAGTACCTGACTTAACATTTGAAAAATACATTAAACTTGTCAGGATATCGGTTGAAGATGTAGGTAAAACTGGAGATGTAGAGGTTTTTTTTAATGGCTACCAAAGACCAGAACAAAAAGCTTGATAGTCTAAAACAGATAATTGGAGCCATCGCAGACCCCGTTATAGTTGTAGACTCTACTGGTCAGGTTGTAGCAGCAAATAACATTATTGGCAGATACACTAAACCAGCAGAAGAACTGGTAAATGAAAACATTTTTGAACAAAACCTCTTTGACAAGAAACAGGCGGTGATAATTAAAAGAAACATAGCTAAACGACTCAACGGAACTCACGTTGACCCCTACGAAGTTGTGTTAAAGGACAAAAACGGGCAGAAGGCAGCCCTTGAAATCAAGGTCCAAAAAGTAGAATACAATGGTGACCGCCTAGACGTTATTGTTTTACGTGATACAACAAAAAGAACGGTGGAAGAAAAGCAACCCCCGAGCAGTCTATCCAGCAATAACAGTAAAAATTTTTCGGATAATAATGATAACGAAGAAAAATTCAACGGTATAGTACGTGCAATAAAAGACGCAGTAATTCTCGTGGACGACGAAGTAAGGGTAACTTACTGGAATCCCGCAGCTAAAAAAATTTTCGGTTATACCAACAAAGAGGCACTTGGCAAAAGCATCCATGAACTAGTGATGCCTGAATCAGTAAAAGTGACGAAAGAACGTTTAGACGAAAGCGTAAAAACCTTCAGTGAAACAGGCATCGGATACTTCACAGTTGGAGCTGTGGAGATAAGAGGTCGACGTAAAGACGGCAGCGAATTCCCCGCCGAGTTATCCATATCTCCAATAAAGTTGGGAAGCAAATGGAATGCGGTCGGCGTTGTAAAAGATATCACTAATAGAAAAATTTCAATCCAGAAGTTATGGGACGCAGAGCAGAAATATCACATGTTGTTTAGCCAGGCACCAGTCGGCATATTTGTTATTGACCCAGAAACAGGAGGATTTGCAGAATTCAACGATGTTATGCATCTGCAATTAGGGTACACTCGTGAAGAATTCGAGAAACTAACACTAATGGACCTGCAGGTAGGAGATACTCCTGAGCAGTTGAAAGCAAAATTAAAACAGATAATCCAAGATGGCGGCGGAGAATTTGAAACAAAACACAGAGCTAAAACAGGAGAACTCCGCAACGTAATCGCCACCGCTAAAAAGTTCAAGAATCAAGGTAAAACCTACATTCAATGCATCGTGCATGACATAACAGAAAACAAAAATGCACAGAACGCGCTTGCCGCCAGCGAGTCACGCTATCGCCAGCTTGTAGAGTTAGCTCAAGAGGGAATCTGGGCTATAGACAAAGATCTAGTCACTACCTTCGTTAATCCCCGTATGGCGAGAATGCTGGGTTATGAAGAACGCGAAATGAGAGGTAAGTCTCTTTTAGAATTCGTTGATCCAGCGTGGGCCAATAGGATAAGCGGAATAATAAAATCGTTCAACGGCGACGGTTCGGCACAGTACGAGTACGCTTTTCCACATAAAAACGGAGGCCACGTGGATACAATCGTAACAATGTCAGTGATAACAAACGACTTGAAAGAAAAAATTGGATATCTCGCCGTGATTTCTGACATAAGCGAGCGTAAACGTGCAGAAAACGCGTTTAAAGCAAGCGAGGAACTATCAAGAGCCATAGTAGTCAACTCGCCAATCGGAATCGCTACCGCAGATAGTACCTATCATTTCCTGTCAGCAAACGAAGCATTCTGCAACATTTTGGGGTACAGTGAAGCGGAGCTAAAGAAATTAACTTTCAAAGACGTAACTCATCCAGATGATTTATCAAAATCCTTGGCAAAAATATCAGCTCTCTTGAACGGCGAAATCCAGTCGTTCACGGAAGAAAAAAAGTACATAAGAAAAGACGGCGCCATAATAACGGGTCGAGTTTTCATTAAAGCTATACGAGACTCTAATGGTAGACCGTCGCTGTTTATTTCGGAATTAGAGGAAATTACTAAACATAAGAAGCTAGAAGAGGACTTGAGAGCAAGCGAAGAACGATTCCGAGCCATTAGCACTTCAAGTATGGACGCTATAATTCTAAGTGACCAAAACGACCGAATCATCTACTGGAATCCAGCTGCAGAGAAACTATACGGCTACTCCGAGATGGAAGCTGTTGGTAAAAAACTAGGCGAACTAATACTTCCCACTAAGATACGAAGGAAACACGCCAATCTGCTTAGAGACTTAGCTAGCCAAGATATCTCCAAGCGGGAATTCGGCATAACAGCGCTAAAAAAAGACGGCACTACCTTCCCAGTTGACCTTTCAATTGTATCAGTGAATCTCCAGAACCAAAAGTGCCTGCTGGCAACCGTTAAAGATATTACCGAATGCAAGAAAATGGAGGAGAAACTCAGACAGGAACGGGACCTGCTGGACAGTGTAGCTATAAGCACCAACATCATCCTATCAATAGTTACACGGGACTACCGAATCGCTTGGGTAAACCAGAAAGCGCAGATAGCAGAGAGATTTCAAAACGTTAAGGGACAGTACTGCTACAAGGTCTTCGGGAACGGCCAACTCAACGTCTGCGAAGGATGCGGCGTTAAGAGAGTTTTCGAGAACGGCGAAAGTCTAGTAAGACGCGACTACTCCTTCATCGATCAGGGAAAAGAGAGATGGGTTGAACTTATCAGTACACCAATCAAGGACAAAAACGGAAAAGTCATAGCCGCACTAGAAATAGCCATCGACATCAACGAAAGAAAAAATCTCCAGAACAAACTTGCTATGTATTCCCAGCGTCTGGAAGAAATTGTGCAGAAAAGAACTGAGGAACTCAAAAAGACACAGGCGGAACTGGTGAAATCTGAGCGGCTTGCAGCAATCGGGGAATTAGCAGGCATGATTGGACATGACCTCCGAAATCCCCTTACAGGCATTAAAAACTCGGCTTTTTACATGAAGAAAAAAGGCAAAGACCTTACACTGCAACAGGAAAAAGAGATGCTTGAAACAATCGACAAATGCGTTAACTACTCAAACAGGATCATAAACGACTTGCTGGATTACTCAAGGGAAATCCAGTTAACACTAGAACAGCAAACCCCAAGAAGGCTACTTGAAGATGCCTTATCAATGATTACGATTCCAGAGTCAATCAAGATCGATAACAAACTCGAAGACACACCAACCATAAGCGTTGACTCAGACAAGATGAAGAGAGTTATCATCAACCTCGTTAAAAACGCAGTAGACGCTATGCCTAACGGCGGCGTTATATCAATAAAGAGCAGAAAAGTGGCAAACAAGCTTAAGATTTCTTTTACAGACACCGGCATGGGCATCAGCGAGGAAATTCTACCGAAACTTTTCACGCCGCTTTGTACAACTAAAGCTCAAGGAATGGGTTTTGGTCTTGCTATTTGCAAACGTGTAATCGAAGCACATAAAGGGACAATCGCCGTAAAGACAGTTAAGGGCAAAGGTGCAACATTCACGATAACATTACCTCTGGATTTAAAAGTTAAAAGTGGAGGTGAAACGCATGGATAAGCATCCAAGAATCCTAGTAGTTGACGACGACGAAACAATCCGTACAACAATGAAGGCTATTCTTCAAGACGAAGGCTACATGGTAGACTTAGCTGGTACAGGAAAAGAAGCCATACAGAAAACAACTGAGAAAACCTATAACGTAGCCTTACTTGACATCAGACTCCCAGATATGGAAGGCGTAGAACTTCTAAAACTACTAAAAGACGGTCTACCCCGAACACGCAAAATCATGGTCACAGGGTACCCCTCAATGCAGAACGCTATCTCAGCACTTAACAAAAACGCCGACGCATACCTACTGAAACCAGTTGATGTAGAAAAACTCTTAGCAACCGTCAAGCAGCAACTTATCGACCAAGAAAACGAGCTGAAATTCAGTGAACAGAAAGTCGCCGAATTTATCGAAAGCCGAGTTAAAGAAGTATCCGCCAACGGCCTCTAAGTCGCCGTTTAAACCCCATTTTAATTTTTATAACTTTCTATAAGTCGATGTATTACCCTGTATTGCCGCGGGGTTTGGGGAATAAATTAATATCCCACGCGGACGCACAAGTTTTTAACGGTAGTTTAAAATGAGTTTTGGCACCTTAAACAAAGCTTTCGGCTCTATCCAGCAAGCACTGATTTTAGGCTTAATGATTATCACTATGATTACGCTCTTCTACGTGGATATTGACTTCAGCTACAAAATAGGCATCGCCATCTTCACCTTCGCCATAGTGTTTTTAGCTACTTTGGCCAACGCGATGCTGCAGGCTCAAAGAGAACTGCGTAAACAGCAGGTTAGCTAAGCGATAAAACGTTTTTTCCAGTTTCACTTTAAGCGACCTCCCCCCTGATGGGGTTTGTCTCTTCTTCGATGCTTTAAATAGGCTAAACAGGGGTATGCTGTTCCATCCAAAGGATGTATAAAATAATGATGCAGAACGTGATGGTAAAACCTCAAGCGGCAAAGCAGCGCTTCACATTCAACACGCCAGAAGTAGACGACCTGTTCCCAGGCTTCACACAAGGCGAATTCGCCGTAATATATGGTTCACCGTCACTCTCCTCCCTAACTTCCCTGCTCTGCGTACGAGCACAGCTTCCAACCCAACTCGGCGGCTTATCAGGCAACGTCATCTACATTGACTGCGCAAACACATTCCAGCCAGAAGCAATCAACCGCTTCGCCCAACTAAACCACATGAACCAAGCAATCGCGCGCCAACGCATCCTAAACTTCAGCGCCTTCACAGCCTACCAGCTAACATCACTTATCATGGATAAACTAGAAGAGAAGATCATGTCCGTCAACGCTAAACTCGTCGTCATCTCAGACATCGCAGGCTTATTCATGAACAGCGCAATTCCAAAGGAAGAAGTGCAAAGAGCATACAGCCAAATAGTCAACTACCTATCTTACCTTGCGGAGAAGCATCAAATCATAGTAGTCGCAACTTACCCATCGCATGAGGGGAGCATCAGAAACATCGCCCTTAAAGAAATGACGCTCTCCAGAGCCAACACCGTACTATCCTACTTCAAGTCGCCCTACACCCAAGAACTGAACCTTGAGAAGCACCCGACTTACATGCTGGGCACAGCTGAGCCGCCGTCAGCTAACATGACATTAGCCAACTTTTTCTAACTGTTTTCTAAAGAAATGCTTCAGTATTTTCGCGATTTTTAGAGCCAGCCAATACTGCTCAATACTTGGGGAATCTTTCTGTCTCGCGTTCTTGGCGTAATCTAGCCGCCATAACCCGTTAGGCAATTGGTTTTCAATCAGCCAACGCAGCCCCTTCTGCACATCAACATCGTCTTTAGAGTACCCTAAAAGCATTAGTGAATCTAGCGCAGTTACGAGGTTAGGCCACCAGAACATGAACCGAAACCAGTACCGTGCATCCTGATAGGAGCTGTAAGCGTCGGGTTGGAAGAAGCTTGATTTAAGCAGATCAGCGGCTTTATGCACTTCTTTTATGTGGCGACGGCTTGGGTGTGCTGCGAAGGCTCGTAGCGCCATGTCGGTCCAGTTGTGCGAAAAAGGCTTAGTTAGGTCTGGCTCGATGGGTTCTGCGTAGCGGCCTGTGAGGTCATTGATTGATTGCTGTGTTAAGCCGCGGGTTAATAGGGGAATTGACCAGCCGCCGTCGTTTTGCCTTATTGAGAGCAGCCAATCAAGGCCCTTTTCTACTCGGGGGTCAGTTTCATATCCAGCCTTGATGAGAACTGCGAGCATTGCGCCTGTGTAGTAGGTGGCGTACTGGTTGGCGAGCATGCCGCGGATGTCGCCTTGGCTTGTTTGGCAGGAAAAAAGGAACTCTGCAGCCAGCTCCACCGCTTTAACTCTGCGGTTTGCTTCGTAGCGTTCAACTAGAACTCGTAGGTTCTTCCATGTTTCCACAAGCGCATAATGGTAAGAAGGGTAGGTTACTGGTTCTTTTCCGCTGTGTTTCCATGAGCCGTCTGGCTGCTGTTTACGGATGATCTTTTGGATTTCAGGCAACTGCCAGATTCGATCTATTGGTTCTACTGCTTCACATAGCAAATCGCGGCGTGTGAAGTATTCAACTGCGGGGTTTCCGCAATTAAGCAGCGTAGGCACAGGGTCAACTTTCAGTTGCATCGACCAATCTTGAGTCATAAGTGCTCAAGTGTAGAATTGTAGTGTTCACTATTAGTAATTAACGAAAACAAAATTAGAGTTGAGGAAAGAAGGGTTTAGTAGAAGTTTCTGGCTTCTTTGCGTTTCTCTGCTTCTTCATAGAAGCGCAGAACTTCATCGATGATCTCTACGTTAGAGAGAAGCATACGGCGACAGCAGTAGCGTTTAAGCCCTAAACTGTCCAGTACGTCACTTGGGTTTTCACCGGTCTTTATCCGGCGTGTGAATTCGTCCCATCTGTCTCCAACCAGCTTGCCGCAGGTGAAGCATCTTACGGGAATAATCACTTACTTTTCTCTCCTTAACGGTACGATTTCTGTTCTTTGGAACGTGCGCCTGCTCCGCCGACTTTCTTTGTCTCTTTTGAACGTGAGTCGCCTGCAACCATTGTGCGGTCGTATTCGCTGAATACGGTGCGTAGGTGAGTGCTCTTTGTCCATTTGAGTATGCCGTTGGCGATTGCCATGCGGGCTGCTTCTGCTTGACCCATGTAGCCGCCGCCGCTGGTTTTGACGTCCATGTCTAGCTGGTTCCAGACGTCTTCGCCTGCTTGGAGGAGTGGCTCCATGATTTTTGCTTTTGCAATATCTGGTGAGTAGATTTCAACTGGAGTCATGTTTATGCGGACTTTGCCTGAGCCTTGCTTTATGATTGCTCGGGCGACTGCTGTCTTTCTTTTTCCACTTACTACGAGGACTTTTTTTGCGGGTGTTGTTGGCATAATTATTCCATCCTGTTTCTCCAACCGATCTCTTTGGCTAATTCGCCAAGAGTGAAGTGTGGCCCTTTCAAGTTTGCTGATAGGGCGTCATCGAATGATATCATTTTTTGGTCTTTGTATTCTAATGGTATACCCATGAATGCCTGTAGGCGTTTGTATGCGCTTTTGCCTTTTGGCTGCTTATATGGTAGCATGCCGCGGACTGTTTTGCGTATGTATCTGTCTGGTCTGCGGTAGTGGAATGGTCCACGTCTGGGTGCGCCTACTTCGAGGAATAGGTGGGCTTCAGCGATTTTGCTCTTCTTTTTACCTGAGAAGACTGCTTTTTCAGCGTTTAGTATGATTACTTCTTCGCCGTTGAGGAGCAGTTTGGCAATTTTGCTGCACATGCGACCGACGATTTGGCCTTCAGCGTTGACCAATGTGACTTTGGATTTTGTTATTGCTTGTGACATTTTCTTTTCACCGGATGATTTTAACTTTTGAGCCTTTTGGATTCTTCTCAAGCAGCTCTTTGATTGAGATGTATTGTCCTTTTGAGGCTTGAACCTTGGCTTTTGCTGTGTCAGAGACTTCGAAGGATGCTACTGTTACAGCGTGGTCAAGTGCGCCTGAGGATAAGACTTTACCCGGAACGACCACTACGTCGTCTTTCTCTGTGTTTCTGTTAATGCTGCTTAGGTTGACGACAACGCGTTGGCTGCGTGTGTGTGCAAGGTCATCTGCTACGTCAGCCCAGATTGGAGCGTTCTGTTCTTTGCTCGTTTTGCGTAGTAGACTGATAAGTTCGACCAATTGTGGGTTTGTTGATTTTGTTTCTCTCATTGTTGTTCCGCCTTGATTTGTTCTTCAAACTCGTTTAGTTGTTTGCCTAACAGTTTAGTGGCTTCTTTGAGCACACGCTCTGGAGAAAGCGCACCTGTAGATTCAACATTCATGATGAATTGGTTCTTCTCCCACTCGATTTTAAGCGGGGAAGCTTTGCCTTTCGGACATGCTTCTACACAGTCCATGCACATAGTGCAAGCCAATAGGTCTCTAACTTCAACTTTACCGTCTTTTACTGCTAAGACCTTCTTTGGGCAGATGTCCGCGCATTTGCTGCAGTCTTCACATAACTCGGTTGGAGTAGTGATTTTTGGGTAGTACTTATATGTGCACTGTGATACTGGCTGGAACTTTGCGTGGGTTTTACCTCTGCCGAGCCTTGCATAGGCTTCAAGTTTCAGCTTCTGGTTTTTAGCCAGTTTAATAATTGGAACTTTGTCTGATACTGGGAGAACCTCTGGGTTTTCCGAGACTATTTCTCCGCTGTACACGGTTCTTGTTCCGTCGTTAGCTTCAGCGTCAAGTGTTAGGGTTACTCGACACTTTGGGCAGCCGAATTCGCTTTGACACTCGCAAGCCTCAGGCAGATTGTATGTGTCGAGGTCTGTGCGGAGCGGTATCAAGCCCAACCGATGAGCAATGATTTCGTCCTGTAAAACAGATGAGTTCTCGATCATGACAACTTCTTCGATTGCCATGGATGGAACTTCAGCAAGTGCTAAGCGGCGCAGAGCGTTCATTAGGGGAACATCCGCGTCTTGTACGATGAGACGAAGGTTGATATCATTCTTTTCCAAGATTTCCATTTTCACTTGCTGAGACACTCCAATAATGTTACTATAATGGCTTTGCGGTCAATACGATATTTCGGTGCATTATTTGTATTTTTCCCTTAACAAAGTTTGGGATATGAAGAGTTTAGACTCTTCTTCCTCTTCTACCGCCGGGTCTTCTTGTGCCGTCGTGTGGAATTGGTGTAACTTCTTCGATTCGTTCGATGCGGAAGCCGAATCTTGCGAGGGCTCTGATTGCTGCTTGTGCACCGGGTCCGGGTGTTCTTGGTCCAGATCCGCCTGGTGCGCGGACTTTGATGTGTATTGCGGTAATTCCTTTGTCGCGTGCTACTTCTGCTGCACCTGTTGCTGCACGCATTGCTGCGTATGGTGAGGATTCCATGCGGTCTGCTTTGACGAACATTCCGCCTGTTGTGCGTGCGATTGTTT
>CAYPGY010000034.1:0-16950 GCA_964410435.1 uncultured Candidatus Bathyarchaeia archaeon | reverse complement strand
TTTTTGTAGAAACAGCTTGTTTCTGGTTCAGCGTCTTTTTTGAATTGCAGGCGGGTTGAGGCGACAGTACAACCAAGAACAGACAAAACAGCACTTTATTGATCTCCTGTTATGTATAGTGAACAGCAGATTCAACTTTGACTTGGAAAGCAAGAAAGTAAAATAAGCATCAACCGAACTTAGAACTCCCTCTAACAAACGCTGTTTCTGTCTCTTCTGGCTATAACACGTGCTTCTATTGGTTGTGGGCTGTTCCTACATGTTAGGTGCCCTTACTTGTCAGTTTCTGGGTTGCAGCAAGGCATTTCTCAAAGCCGCCAAGATACGAAAACAGTTCACCCGAGGGAGCCTGCTCAACCACCAGCACTCCACTGTTAGCATTGATGCAGCCGTCAATCATGAGATTATCCACCAAACCGTTCTCCTCAACAAACATGCCCCTCTCGTCCCTAAGTAGCCCGTCAGCGCCACGCTTAACCCTCCCGCATAGACCTCTAACAGTACGCTCAGTGAAGAACTCCGCCACATTCGTGTAAGCCAAAACCAACTTGCCCAACGCATGAGCAAACCCCAACTCATAAACAGTGCCCACATCCGCGCTTGGCCCCCTAAACGGCGTAAGATTAGCGATAACGATCTGGCAACTCCTAATCAAACCCTCGTTGACGTCACTTATGCATAAACCGACCTCGCGGGGGCTCTTACCTTCAGCTTTCACTTCCACGTCAATGGGGAATACGCCTTCAAACCCGTACTTTCGGCATAGCGCCTTCTTTTTTTCGCCGACTTCTTTAGCGTTGGCTAGGAAGACTTCTGGGCCTGCAAGATAGATGCGCTGTGGCGTCATTTGATTTTCTCCAGAATTAAGGGTACGGCTGCTTAAAGGTTTTAAGAAACCCTTCTTCCAGCGTCACCGCTTTATTGGTTCAATTAAGGTGCGTTATCGCTTTCTATACGATAGACGGTTTGAATAGAGTTGAATCTATAGTGCTGGGTATGTGTTTGGCGATGTAGTAGCTTATAGGCAACACAACTATCGGTACCGTAACGTTATAGATGATAAAAAACGGTAACGCAACCATAATTAGATTGAAGGATTCAGCAAGACTCAAACCTGAAACAAAAGCAACTAAATATGGATAAAACAGCAGGTCTAAAGGCAGCATTATAAGAGTTCTTGTTATTATTGCAAAGACCGTAGCATATGATGTGGTTTTAACTTCGCTGTATCGCGTGTTCAGCTGCCTTTTTTTGATTACTTTAAGAGAAATATAGGCGCCTAAAATCATAGTTAGAACAGCAAGAGCATAGTAAGGTGAACCAACAACACCGATTAAATTGGGATTCAAAATCATAGAGACCCCCACATTCAGAAAAAGCGTAGCGAAACCAATTTTTAACCCAAAAAGGAAAAACGCAATTACCAGTACAATATCTCCCAGCTGGTAGAAGAACATCGGGAAATATGGCGCTGGTATCTTTATGAGATTCAGCACTGTTGCAAGTGCAGTAAACGCTGCAGTTACACCTACTGCCTTTACATTCAATTGTGCCACTTATTTTAAGTAATGAGAGCTCTGTAGATATAACTTCTACCCTTTTTTGTTATAATAAGTGATTTCATTAAACAAAAACGGGAAAAGCCTTATTCTTTTGCGCTTGCAAGGGCAAGGCACTTCTGGCCTAGCACAGCCCCAAAGTTGGAGCCGATCGGGAAACTAACATCCTCGGTGCATGCTAACTCAACCCGCTGAATATGCGGCGCCTTACGCGCTTGCGACACAAGAGCTTTAACACTATACAAATCTGTAACCAGTGCAATCGCCATAATGTCATAATGACCCATAATTTCTGTAACAACCATCACGTTAGGCATATTCTTAAGGTGCTCAATGGTCTCTAATCTGTTGCTATTCGGCTGCACAGTTACTAAAAGCAACAATTTGCCCTCATAACCCAGCTTTGAAAGGTCAATGGAGACAGAATTCATAAAAATGAACCCGTCCTTCTTCATTTTTTCATATCGGCGTCTAACTGTGTAAGGCGTTGAACCTATGTTTTTAGCGATTTCAACAAAGGACAGTGTACCATCCTTAAGCAACTCGTTTAATACTTGGTAATCGAGCTTATCCAGTTTAACTTCCATCACTGTTAACTTTCTCCGAGAGAGGGGTTAAGTCAATGTTACTGTAGTTTAAATGCGGCATTCCTGACCAGACGTTAACGATAACTTTTCGTACACCGAATCTGCGCCTGATCATTTCCACCCGTTCATTAAGAATAGCCATGTTCTCGGCGTAGACAACCATCGTTAAGTCGTATACACCTATGCTTTTTGAGGGCTCAACCAGACATGTGTACTCTTTGAAGTACTTGACGATTTCTTCAACATTACTGTCTGTCTCTAATCCGATGGTGGCGACTATCTGGAAACCAAGTATACCGATTGCTGGGAAAAGCGTCGCGCCCGTTATTACTCCGAGCTTCTTTAACCTTTTAATTCGATTAAACACTGATACGGCAGTTATACCGCAGTCCTTAGCAATGTCTTTTAGGCTTGTCCTCGCATCTCCAATTAGTATTCTGAGAATTTTTTCGTCTATATCGTCTATTTGGACGGGGATAGTCATTATGCGTTCAACTAAAAAACTTATACCCTTCAAATAAAGCTTCCCTGCCTTACCATGCACTCTCAACATGCAGTTAATTATATTACAAAAAACCCAAGTTCCAAAGCAACATTTACTAGCATAGAGGTCAACAACTGGCTAATAATAGTGCACTGAGCACTGAAAAATTGCAAAGTATTATAAATACAATGAATCAAATCGAATACACCCAAAATCAAGGAGAACAGAAAATGAAACCGAAAATACAGAAGATACTATCAATTATGATAGTAATAGCATTTGTAATTTCAATAGTGCCTTTCGTAGCAACCACCGATGCACAGACTACACCAAAGAAAACCTACGCATTTATCTCTGCCACACCAAACCCCGTGGGTGTAGGCCAGGAAACCCTACTGCACTTAGGCATTTCCGAAGCCACAAACGGCACCTACTGGCAATGGAAAGGATTAACCGTTACAGTAGAAAAACCAGACGGAACAAAAATGACGTTAGGCCCATTCAACACTGACTCAACAGGCGGAACAGGCACCGTCCTAGTACCCGACCAAGTCGGAACCTACAAACTACAAACACACTTCCCAGAACAGAAAATGGTCCCAGGCTTCTCAGCAGTTGAAAGAACATACGCAGCAAGCGACAGCGACTGGTATAACCTAGTCGTACAACAAGACCCAATCCCATACTTCCCAGGATTCCCGCTGCCAACCGAATACTGGAACAGACCAATTAACATGCAATTCTCAGAGTGGGTTCCATTAACAAGCCAATGGCTAAGACCCGCCGGAAGCTACAGTATGCCTCCAATCGAAAAGTTCCATGAAGGCAACGCAGACGCACCCGAAACAGCCCACATCCTCTGGACCACTCCATACGCCGCAGGCGGATTAACTGGAGGCGAACAGGGCGATATGGGTTACGAAATGGGTGACGCGTACGTCGGCAAATTCGCGGGTTCAGTCGTAATCAACGGCGTCCTCTACTACAACGAATTCCAATCAACAGGCGGTACAGCGGTTGAACAAAACGTCCACGCAATTAACCTAAAGACAGGCGAAGAACTCTGGGTTAGAAACTGGAACAACTCTCGATTAGCACTCGGCCAGGTATACAACTTCCAAGGATTCAACTACTACGGCGCATTCGCATACTTATGGACAATTAGCGGCACCACATGGGATGCATTCGATGCACAAACAGGCCGCTGGGTATACCGCATAACAAACGTGCCCGCAGCAACCCCCAACTACAACTATTATGGCCCAAGAGGAGAAATCATCCGTTACACTGTAGACCAACGAAACGGCTGGATGGCCATGTGGAACTCAAGCAAAGCAACCAACCCGCAAACAGCACAAGCAGTAGCAGACGGCAGCTGGGATGTACCAGGCAGCGTATTTGACGGCAAAAGAGGTATCCAGTGGAACGTAACCATACCCAAAGGCTTACCAGGCTCAGTTTGCCATGCAGAAGTTGAAGACTGTATCCTCGGCTCTCAATCATCAGCTTTCCCAAGCTTCAGCGGTGCAACAATCACTTCATGGGCTATCAGCACAAAGAACTCAAACGCTGGAACACTTCTCTGGAATAAGACTTGGAGTGTACCATCTGGAACAGAAGAAGCAACTTGGGTCTGGAGCGACGTAAGCTATGAAGACCGAGTATTCATAATATCCTGTAAAGAGAACCTGCGATTCTACGGCTTCAACCTAGATAACGGCGAATACAAGTGGACAACTGAACCAGAAAGCTACCTGCAGTACTACGACAAATGGTACGGACCAATGCATGCATATGGCATGTTTTTCAGTGAACGTATGAGCGGACAAACAATCGCCTACGACATGCAGACAGGCAAACAAGTTTGGAACTGGAACTGCTCAGACCCCTACTCAGAAATCCTTTGGAGCGAAAACTTCCCGACAATGTTCCACTTCGCAACAGACGGTAAACTATACCTCTCATATGCAGAGCATTCACCTAACCTCAACGCTAAAGGTGCACCATTAGTTTGCCTTAACGCGACAACAGGCGAAGAAATCTGGCGCATAAGCTGGTTCGGCGTCTGGTGGGGAGGAACATGTGTCATCGGCGACAGCATCATGGCAGGACTCAACGCAGGCTACGATAACCGCATCTACTCATTCGGCAAAGGCGCAAGCGCAACCACCGTAGCAGCTTCACCAAAAATCTCTACAAACGGCGACAAAGTCCTAGTTGAAGGCTACGTAACCGACATTGCACCAGGTACAAAAGCCTACGATGTAGCAGCACGCTTCCCGCAAGGTGTTCCCGCAGTCTCTGACGCAAGCATGACTGACTGGATGCAATACGTCTACATGCAGTACCCACGCCCAACCGACGCTACAGGCGTAACAGTAGTCATCAGCGTAGTTGACCCCAACGGCAACATGTACACAGTCGGAACAGCAACAAGCGACGCAAACGGATTCTACAGCACAACATTCATACCCGAAGTACCAGGCGACTACAGAGTCATCGCTACATTCGAAGGTTCAAAATCATACTGGCCATCACACTGTGAAACCGCAATATCCGTAGGCGACGCACCAGCACCAACAGCAGCACCAGTGGTTGAGCAATCACTAGTCGAACAGTACTTTGTACCGGCAGTGGTAGGCATAATCTTAGCCATCTTCATCGTCGGCATAGTAATTGTTCTAATGGTGAGGAAACGACCATAAAACATCAAAAAACCAATTCCCCTTTTCCCTTTTTTAGTCCAAAACAAGCGAGAAGAACGGGACTGAGAAGGCTCTGGAACGAGTGTAAGTTGCAGCTTACCCTTTGTTTACATTTCTTTCTCCTAAAGGTAAATCGCACCAGTGCCTCAGCAAACCCTTACTTCTCGGGATAGCTAATTCAGTTCCCAAATATTATATAATTCTAGTTAACAACAAAGATATAATGACCCTTACTTTCGATGAAGACACAAAGCTTCTAACAAGGTTAGGTTTAACCGAATTACAGGCCCAAGTTTATCTCACATTAGCAAAAATGGGTAAAGCAACCTTAAGGGACATTTCCACCGCTTCAAAAGCCGATAGAGCAAACGTGTACCGCGTAATAACCCGCCTTTTAGAACTAAACCTCATTGAAAAGCTCATAGCGTCTCCAACTGTTTTTAGGGCGCTCCCGTTAGCAGACGGCGTTAAAATGTTACTGGAAAAGAAAGACCGGGAACACAACGAAATAAAAGCTAAAAGCCGAGAATTGCTTTCACGCTATAAAAACGTCAGCATAGATTCTGCCGACGACAAGGATGCATCTGAATTCATTCTTATTCCTGATGGTCGCTTGACTAACCGTAAAGTAGCTGAAATGATTAATTCTAACCAGAAAAGCCATGATATCCTAATTTACTGGGCGGATTTTAAAGGTCAAGCCAACTCTGTTGCTGCCATGTGGCTGAAGGTGCTGGTTAGAGGCGTTAAGGTAAGGATACTGGTTTTTCTGGAGAAGAACGAAAAGTTGCCTAAATCGATTCTTTGTCTGCGCAGTTCCCCTCTTTTCGAGATAAGAAAAACTGGGACGCCGCCAAAGGCCACACTATCGATAATCGATGGAAAAGAGGCATTCATCAGTATTTCGCCGTCACTTTCACCTCGGGGGAAACCCGGCTTGTACGTGAATAATCATAGCGTGGTTGGGTTAGTTCAGGAGTATTTTGAGTTAACTTGGCGTGCCGCTGAAGCGGTATAATTCATGTGCAGTAATACACCCTGCGCTGTTGTTGTATCAAACATACACAATTAATTAAAAACAAAACGCTGCAGAACGTTAACCTACCATTTAGGAGAATGGAAAAAAATTGAACAACAAATCCTTTAGGAGAAACTCTAAAAGTAAAACATTAGCCACATTGGCTATAACTATACTTTTGCTAAGCACTGCAATGACTCTCCTCTCGATACCTACTGCAAGTGGACACGCACCGGCATGGGAGATACCAACCTACGCCTTTGTCAACGTAGCACCAAACCCTGCAGGTGTTGGTCAGCAATGCCTAGTTGTGGTTTGGCTCGACAAGATGCCAGACGGCACACTAGTCACAAACAACATCCGCTTCCACAACTACAAAGTGATAATCACAGCCCCAGACGGAACAAAACAGACAGTAACATGGGAAACAGTCACCGACACAACATCCTCAGCGTACACAACCTTTACACCAACCCAGATTGGCACATACACCTTCGACTTCAGCTTCCCCGGCCAGAAATACAACACTGGCACACCGGGCGTTGACTACAACGCAAACTCTCAATACGTAAACGACACATACATGGCCAGCAGCGCCTCAACTACATTGATCGTACAGGAAGAACCCGCTCCAAGCGGAACATACACTCCGCTGCCAACAGAATACTGGACACGACCAATAGAGGGTCAAAACGCTAACTGGTATGCCATAGGCTCAAACTATCTTTACCCGATGGGTGCAGCCTACAGCTTCGGTTCAGTGCGTTATCAAGCGGACGGAACAGCACCAGATAGTGGACACGTTATGTGG
The DNA here is from genome assembly GCA_964410435.1 of uncultured Candidatus Bathyarchaeia archaeon. Classification (GTDB taxonomy): domain Archaea; phylum Thermoproteota; class Bathyarchaeia; order Bathyarchaeales; family Bathycorpusculaceae; genus Bathycorpusculum. Next base: position 9,786 of record CAYPGY010000034.1, on the reverse strand, counting down.
AGCAAACCGATTACCTTCGGCGGCATCGTTGGCGGTAACAACGAGTATTCGACACCTAATTCGCCGTCAACACAAACAGGTATCACAGGTACAGCCTTCTACACGGGCCTATCCTATGAAACCAAATTCAACACTCCCATCATAATCAGCGGACGCTTATTCTATGGCTTGCCACACAGCAACAACGGCGCAGGCGGCGGATACATCTGCGTTGACCTTCGTACAGGTGAAGAAATCTGGCGACAAAACTATGCGGTTAACCCATCGTTTGGTGCAATCGTAAACTTTGACTCGCCAAACCAGCACGGTGCAATCTCATACTTAATCGCTACCCAAACCATCAGTGGAGTCACTACTTGGATGATGCATGATCCAATCGACGGAACATGGGTATTCAACATCACTAACGTTCCCTCGGGAACGATGAGTTACGGACCCAGCGGTGAACCACTAATCTACCAAATTAACCTCGCAAACAAGTGGTTAGCGCTCTGGAACTTCACCAACGTCGTAAGCAATGGACCACTAAACGCGCTAACAAGCAACGGATACCGACCAGTAAACCAAGTATTCAACACAACATTACGCGCTTCATACTCTTGGAACGTTACACTACCAACATTACCAACTTCAGGTGCAGGCATCGGCTGGGCAATAAACGATGACTTACTACTAGGCTACGGTAACATGCGATCAAGCTTCGGTCAACCTACATGGGGTGGATTAGCAGCAGACGCCACAGCAGTTAAAGGAACAGTCTGGGCAGTAAGTCTAAAAGATGGTTCAAGAGGATCCCTTCTATGGACTAAAGACATACTGGTACCGTCAGGCAACATAACCATGCAGCTTGGCACAGTCGACCCAGAGAACCGCATGTTCTTCGTAAGCACCAAAGAAACAACACAATCGTACGGCTTCAACCTCGACAACGGCAACCAAGTTTGGGGTCCAGTCGGCAACACACGCGCATTCAACTATTACCCAACAATCGGCAGCGGCGGCGTCGCACAGATCGGCTATGTAGCATACGGAAAACTCTACGTAGGCGGCTACGGCGGCGAAATCTTTGCATACGACACAACTTCAGGTCACCTCGAATGGTCATACGGCGGCGGAGGAGAAGGCAACAGCACAAACAGCGGAACAGAAGCTTCATGGGGACTCTACCCAGTTTTCATCTCTGGAATATGCGACGGCAAAGTCTACGTATACAGCAACGAGCACTCACCCAACACGCCACTATACCGAGACGAAAAAATACGTGCCCTCAACGCAACAACAGGCGAAGAAATCTTTATCCTCGACAGTTGGGCAGCATGCGGCGGCTTCGGCGACTTCGGCTTCCCAATCGCAGACGGACAAATAACATACCTAAACGCCTACGACATGAAAGTGTACTCACTCGGTAAGGGACCAAGCCAGACAACAGTAACCGCTCCAGACGTTGCAGTAGCAGTCGGAACACCTCTGGTCATTCGCGGTACCGTAATGGATATCGCTGCAGGCACAAAACAAGACGAGCAGGCGGCTAGATTCCCAAGCGGCGTCCCAGCAGTCTCAGACGAAAGCCAAAGCGTATGGATGGAATATGTCTACATGCAGAAAGCTAAACCAACCGACGTAACTGGCGTACCCGTAACAATCAGCGTCTTTGACTCCAACGGCAACTACCGAACAATAGGCACAACAGCAACCGACTCAAGCGGCATGTTCACCTACGCATGGTCACCAGACATCGAAGGCCAATACATCGTCGTAGCAACCTTCGCAGGCAGCAACTCGTACTATGGTTCATCAGCAGAATCAAGCTTCTATGCAGTAGCAGCACCAGCAATAGCAACCCCGCAGCCTACAGCGGCGCCATCAATGGCTGACCAGTATTTCCTACCAGCAGTCGCAGGCTTATTCGTCGCGCTGATCGTCGGCTTAGCAGCAGTAGTTTTACTACTAAGAAAACACCCATAAAACAGGAAAAAGCGGGTTACAAACCCGTTTTCCCTTCTTTTTGTTAAACACGTTTTGACGAGTGGCACCACTAATTAAAATATGCCGAGTAACCATTGACTTGATGAGACGGCCATGACTAAACGCAGGGGCATCCGCAGATTCAGTATAAAAACGAAGCTACTGACTGCCTTGCTGGGCGTATCTCTTGTTTCACTGGTCATCTTTGGCTTCGTTGCGTTCAATGGCATTGTTGCCCTGAATGATTATTCTCTGCAGAGCAGCCGCTCTCTGGGCGAAAGTGCAGTAACTGATAGTACAATTGCGTTGGAGACTCAGGCGGAGAATTACCTGCTGGGTTTAGCAACAGATCAGGCGGACATTAGCAATAACCTGTTTGAAAAAGTCGAGTCGGAGCTAATGGTTCTATCATGTTTAGCTAAAGATCTTCTTAGTAAAGCCTCGATTGAGTCTAAACCCTTGTTTTCTCAGCAGCAAAACCCTGGTGGAGTTGACGCCTCCGTCTATTACCTTTCCCCCAACGTTACTTTTGAAAACGTAGGCAGCGAATTAAACTACACCAGTAACATGGATGCTGCTTTTGCGGCTGTCCACTCTAATGATCAAGCTATAACTCAACTCTATGTGGGAACAGACTCAGGCATCTTCCAAGTGTATCCATGGCTAAACACCATACCACCCAATTTTGATCCGCGAGTCAGAGGCTGGTATACCACTGCACAACCAGATACTGTAACATGGTCAACGCCCTACCTTGACGCTGGCGGCCACGGTTTAATGGTCACCTGCTCGATTGCTATTAAGGCTCCAGAAAAAGGCTACTCATGGGTGGTTGCCGCCGACGTAACATTAGAAACATTAAACCGAAACATCGTAAACGCCCAGATTGAGAAACTCGGCGGCTACTCCTTCATGCTCGATAACGAGGGGAACATGATCACCCGCTCCTTATCCGCAGAGAATGGCGGTAACGGCTCTATTTTGTTTATTGCAAGTTCAGAGCTGCTGCTTGGCAATACCACCTTCGCCGAAGTAGCCACGAACATGACAAAAGGTTTGAGGGGCATCACGATGTGCACGTTTGGAGGCGGCGACAACTACGTTGCTTACTCGCCTCTTAAGAATGCAAATTGGAGTTTAGCGGTAGTTTTACCCGTCAGCGAAGTAATAGCTCCCGCGTTATCTACCGCCGCTAGAATAAACGACACTGAATCCTTGGTAAACCAGTACATTAACAGGCATACCGATTCCGTGCGCAACTCGTACATTGCATTATTCGTGATTATTCTTGTATTAGTAATCGCTGTATCCTACCTTTTGGCGAGGATGATAGTTACTCCAATAGTTACGCTTTCAAAAGGGGCAAAAGCCATCGGCGCAGGAGACTTCGACTCCCGAGTAAAAGTGAACACCGGTGACGAGCTGGAAGCCCTCGCGAATTCCTTTAACACGATGGCTGATAACTTGCAGGAGCATATTGCCGAGCTAAAACGTACAACAGCCGAAAAGGAGCGTTTGGTGAAGGAACTGGAGATCGCGAAAGGCATCCAGCAGAGCTTCCTGCCCGATAAGGAACCGGAAATCGCCGGAGTAGACATCGCCGCATCAAACATACCCGCAAAGGAGGTAGGAGGCGACTTCTACGACTTCATACCCATAGATAACGACCAGTGGGGCTTAACCATCGCTGACGTATCCGGAAAAGGTGTACCCGCCGCGTTGTTCATGGCGCTGTCACGCACGCTGGTTCGAGCAAGCACAACAGGCAACCCGAACATACGCGACGGAATAGAGAAAGCCAACGACCTGATTTGCCAAGATGCCAAAACAGGCATGTTCGTTACCTTATTCTACGCGATACTAGATTCTAAGAAGAAACTGTTGAAATATGTGAATGCTGGTCATAACCCGCCGCTTCTGCTAAGGCAACCCTATGGCAAAACTATTCTTCTGAAAGCTGACGGAATCGCGTTGGGCGTTATGGACGGTATACATCTAGAGGAGGCAGAGGTCCAGCTTGAGAAGGGTGATTTGCTTACTCTGTTTACCGATGGTGTAACCGAGGCGATTAACGATAAAGAAGAGCAGTTTGGGCAGGATAGACTGCTAAGAATAGTGCAGGAGAACAGGATGATGCCTGCGAAGGAGATAATGCGCATGGTGCAGGAGGCGGTGGCTGCGTTTTCCCTTGGTCAACCGCAATTCGACGACATAACTCTAATGATAATAAAAGTGCTGTGAGGCAATGAAATGGCTGAAAAAGCAGAGTCTAATGATGGATGGTTTGAGCTTCAAATAGAGAGTGACCTCAAAAACCTAGAGGTAGCCGCTGAATTCATAGCTAAAACAATGCGGCGGCTAGGTTCAGCGAGCGAGAAGGACATTTTCGATGTCCAGTTAGCCCTAGACGAAGCCTTAACCAACGTGATCGAGCACGCCTATGAGGGACAGCAGGGGGGCAAAATCCTGATCTGCTGTGGGCTATCTGACTCCAAAAAGGAATTCACCGTTAAACTGATTGATTATGGCAAATCCTTTGATCCCAAAGCAGTCGCTGAGCCCGACACGGAAGCAGCGTTGGAGGAGCGGCGGCGTGGCGGACTGGGGATTTTCTTTATGAAACGTTACATGCAAACCGTTAAATACGCTGTTTACGGTAACAAAAACGAGTTGACAATGACTAAACTTCTAAGCTGAGGATTTGAAGATGAGTATCGAAGTAAAAACTGTTGGCGAAGTAAAAATTATCCTTGTTCCAAAAAGGTTCGATGCCTACACCGCAAGCTCGGTAGAGGCAGAATTAACCCGACTTATAACTGAGGGCGCACGCAAGATGATCTGTGATTTCGGCGAAACCGAGTACCTTGCCAGTGCGGGCCTAAGAGTGCTTATAACTGCTTCTAAAAGCCTCAACAGAGCCGGCGGCAAACTGCTCCTCTGCTCAGTAAAACCTTACGTGCAGGAAGTATTCGAGATATCGGGCTTAAACAAAATCTTCAAGATGTACGGTTCAGCGGATGCTGCCCTGCAAGAACTAAAGTAGAGGCACCTAGCTATGAAAATAACTAATGCTGATCTTCTACTGAAATATCTTGAAAACGAGGGAGTCGAGTATGTCTTTGGCGTCCCCGGCCTCAGCTTGGTTCCCCTGTTCGCCGCTATAAACCGGCAAGACAAAATTAAGCCAATCCTCGCCAAGCATGAAGAGGGCGCAGCGTTCATGGCTGACGGCTACGCACGCGTAAAAGGCGGCTTAGGCGTATGCTTCGCCACTTCAGGCCCCGGCGCAACAAACCTCATCACTGGCGTAGCAACATCCTACCTCGACAACATCCCCGTGCTGGTCCTAACTGGCCAAGTAGCAACATCCACCTCAGGAGGCGGCGCATTTCAGGACTCTACAAAAAACGGCGTTGACTCCGTAGGCATGTTTGACCCAATCACAAAGTACAGTTCCATGATTATATCTAAGTACCGCGTTGGCGAAGAAATCCGTGAAGCCCTGAGAATTGCGTTGACCGGTAAAAAGGGGCCCGTTCACCTCAGTCTACCCAAGGATATAATGGCTGAGGAAGTAGACGCAGAGCTACCGTCCTCAACATCATATAGGCCGCCCAGCGAGTATTTTGATCGCCGCTTAGTAATCGAGGCAGCCGAGCAACTCGTCAACGCCCAGAACCCCGTTATCCTAATTGGCAGCGGCGCTTTAGCCTCAAAAGCCTGTGACGAAATCCGCGACTTAGCCGAAACCCTCAGCATCCCAGTGGCCACTTCACCTAAAGCCAAAGGAGCCTTCCCCGAGGATCATCCATTGTCGCTGGGTGTGCTTGGATTCTGCGGTTCCCCAGTTGCAGAGCGATGTCTAACCGAGGGCCAAACAGACGTGCTCTTAGTAATCGGTTCAAGCCTTAACCAGATGACCACCAGCTCTTGGGATCCACGGTTGGCGCCTACTAAATGCTTGATTCACGTGAACATCGACGCAACCGACATCGGCAAAAACTACAAAACCGACATACCGCTAGTCGGCGACGCCCGAACAATCATAAACGAGATATCTTTCCGTATCCTACGCTACATCTCCGAGGACCAGAAGCCGAAAAGCAACGGCTTAGCGCGTGTTGCACGTATCCGCAGCGAAGTAGGTATATGTGTAGCGCCCGAAAAGATGGAGTCAGACGCTGTCCCCGTTTTACCTCAGCGCATGTTCAAGGAGCTTGAGCGTGCCCTACCCAAAGACGCGCTTCTATTCGTCGACACAGGCAACCCAATGTGCTGGGCGATACATCACATGCAAGCTCGCACCCCAGACGCGTTCATCTGCCCCTTCGGTCTCCTAACCATGGGGTACTCTACAGCTGCGGCTATAGGCGGCAAACTCGCTGCCCCCGACAGACCCGTTATATCAGTCGTCGGCGACGGCTGCTTCCTCATGAACGGCATGGAAATCCAAACCGCAGTAAGCTACGATATCCCAGTAGTCTGGATAGTTCAAAACAACGCCAAACTCGGTTTAGTGCACGAATTCCAGCGATTGAACTTCGGCGAGAAGACCGTTGTCACCCGCTTCAAGAAGATCAATGCCGCCAAAGTTGCTGAGGGCTTAGGCGCGAAGGGCTACACGATTGAGCGCCCCGGCGAGTTAGAAGCGTTACTGCCCAAAGTGATTGATGAGAATAAGCCAGCGGTCATCGACTGCACCATCGCTGACGAGGTACCGCCGCTTGGACCATTCGTGCAGGGACTCAAGAACTTCTCGGCAAGACTGGAAAACATTTAACCTCTTTTCTTTTCATTTTTTGTTAGTAAAAAGTTGATGCTTGAATTTGACGTGCGAAAGAGCTACTTGGTCAGTAACCCCTATTGGGACATAACCGCTGTTCAAGTCGGACATCGAAGCCCCTGCATGAGTAAATAAAACGGGGGCGGATACGGAATTTTCTTCAATAAAAAACGTGATGCAAACCGTTAAATACGCCTTTACTGAAAGGAAAATGAGTTAACCAAGCCTAAGCTGGTACACTGAGGATTAAGCAAATGGATATTGAAGTAAAAACAGTTGGAGACGCGAAGGTTCTTGTTCTTATGAAACGCTTCGATGCCTACACCGCTGGCCCAGTCGAGGCAAAATTGACAAAAACCATAGCGGAAGGCGCCCGCAAAGTAATATGTGACTTCTCACAAACCGAGTATCTGGCTAGCGCTGGCCTCAGAGTACTTATAACGGCCACAAAGAGCCTTCAGAAACTCGGCGGCAAACTTGTTCTATGCGCTGTCCAGCCGTACGTACTTGAAGTGTTTGATGTTTCTGGGTTGAATAAGATTTTTAAAATGTATCCCTCGGTTGAGGCAGGCCTAGAAGAACTAAAATAGTTTTTCTACCTTAGCTTTCAGGTGCCTTTTATAATCAGCATAGTCATGTCGTCAAATTGAGGCATACCATCCGCGAACCCATCAACCGCAGATAAAATTTTTTCAAGCATAGCCTGTGCCGGAAGATGAGCATTGCTCTGGATAAGTTCAATCAAGCGTTTTTCGCCGAATAGCTCTTCCTGCTTGTTAATCGACTCCGTAACCCCATCAGTGTACATAACAATGATGTCGTCTTTTCCGATAGTCACAGTTTTAGATTCGTAATCCTGATCTTCCATGACCCCGAGCACTATCCCAGTCGGCAACAGCTTCTCAATAGTTCTACTCTGACTTCGATAAACTAGGGGAGGATTGTGGCCGGCGTTAACGTATGTGAGGGAGCGGTCCTTCTTGTTTAGCATGCCAAAAAAGAGGGTAACAAACATCCCTGACTTGGCGTCCTGCGCTATCGTGTTGTTGGAGTTGTAAATCACCTTTGCCGGGTCTTTATGCCAAAGCGCGTTTACACGTACCACGACTCTTGACAACGCCATAAAGAGCGCTGCGGGAACGCCTTTTCCGGCAACATCCGCCACGAGTAACCCATGTCTGCCCTCGTCAAAAGCCATGATTTCGTAGGGAATAACATCGAAGAAGTCTCCACCCACCTCTTTTGCCATGACTGTTCTTGCGGCAACATCAAATCCTGTTATATTCGGGATCGTATCCGGAAGGAAGCTTTTCTGTATTTCCGCGGCAATCTGGAGTTCGGCGTTAGAGCGGGCAAGTCGTCCCTCCATCTCACGGCGCTCTGTTATGTCGCGGACGGTCTCTATGGCGCCGACCACGCTGCCGCTGCTTGGATCATAAAGGGGGCTGGCTTTCGCCCAGAAATAGGCGCCTCCGGGTTTAAAATCGGGGATAAAAACGTCTGCCACCAAGGTGTCGCCGACCCGCTCTACAGTGTTGTATTTGTTCTCTAACTCAGTTTCAGGCAGGAAAATCAAATCCGCAAGCATTGGACGGCGCTTCTTGTAGAATGGCAGTGCATACTCATAGTTGTCTTTACCGATCATGGCTTCTGCGGGTATGCTGGTTAGCATCTCCATTGCGCCGTTCCACGCGATGACCTTGCCCTTTGAGTCGATGACTAACGTGGCGTCGGGGAGGAAACTGAGGATGTCTGCGAGGTTGCGTTTGGACTTCTCGATTTCTTCTTCTGCTTGCTTGCGGTCTGTTATGTCGCGGATGGTTTCGATTGCGCCGACGACTTCCCCTTGTGAATTAAACATTGGCGTTGCCTTCGCCCAGAACCACGCGCCGCCCTCCTTGAAGTCGGGAATGAAGACGTCAACGACGAGGGTATCTCCGTCTCGCTTTACCGTGTTATACTTGTTTTCCAGTTCTGATTCTGGTAGAAAGATCAAGTCCGCAAGCATGGGACGCCGTTTCTTGTAGAATGGAAGAGCATACTCGTAGTCTCCCTTGCCGATTATTGCGGCTGCGGGTATGCTTGTTAACATTTCCATAGCGGAGTTCCAAGCGATGACTTTGCCTTCTAAGTCTATGACGAATGTAGCGTCTGGCAGGAAGCTCAGGATGTCGGATAGGCTTCGCTGTGACTGGAGAACTTGTTGCTCTGCCTTTTTTTGCTCGGTAATATCACGTATAGTCTCAATGGAGCCGACGATTTCGCCGTTCGAGTCATACAGGGGGCTGGCTTTTGCCCAGAGGTATGCGCCGACTTTATTGAAGTCAGGGATATAAATCTCGACAACAAGCGTGTCACCGATCCGTTGGACTGTGTCATATTTCTTTTCCAGTTCTTCCCCGGGCATGAATATGAGGTCTGCAAGCATTGGTCGACGTTTTTTGTAGAAGGGGATGGCGTATTCGTAGTTGTCTCTGCCCAGTATCGCGTCTCGGGGTATGCTGGTTAGCATTTCCATTGCGCTGTTCCACATGATGACTTTGCCGTTTAAGTCTATGACAAAGGTTGGATCAGGTAGAAACTCGATTATTGCGTCTTTGAATTTTTGGCCGTCAGCGTTCATACTCAGCCCACTTTAGGGATTAGCTAACTTCGTTTAAGCTAATTAGCTTATAGATATGCGCTTGATTTCTTTTGAGTTTATTTCTGGCTTAACAAGAATTGAGTGGCGCCGGGGAAGGGACTCGGACTCTCGAGAGTGAGGTGTCATCGCCAACCAAATTGTTTCTTCGCAGCTATTTCCCTTCTTTTTCTCTCTTAGAGCAGGTTTGGCAGGAGATGAGATGAGATGAGTGAGCCCTAAAGTAATGAACTGCCCACATTGCGGGAAAATATTGCCCAAAGAGTTTTGGCATGAGATCAGCCAAACTGATAGACCGACGGTTAAGTGCCCTCGGTGCGGTAGCGATAGGACAAGAAAAGACGCAAAGCGCTACACCGCCACTGGAGCTGTTCAACGCTACTATTGCGCAGAATGC
>CAYPGY010000033.1:0-17087 GCA_964410435.1 uncultured Candidatus Bathyarchaeia archaeon | reverse complement strand
TTTCGTCAGAGACTGCTGCGACACCGTTGGGGAAGCGTAGTTGCATTGCAGTTGTTTTTAGGCCTGGCGAGTTGTCCATGACTGTACCATCGATGATGATGCTGCTACCTGCGGTTGTTACCTTTGGACCTGCTGCTACTGTGATTGCCGATGGACCTTTACCCATAGCGTAGATTTGAAGGTCATATGTATCGAAGCCTGCGATGATACCATCACCCATGACTGGGTTACCACCCCATCTTGTTTCACGCATTAAACCGTTTATGCGGAAGATTTCGCTGCCGTCGGTTGCGTTAACACAAGCGAATGGTGCACCTCTTGGCATTGGGTTGTTAGCTGAGTGCTCTACTGTGCCGATGTAGATTTTACCTGCTGCAATTAGGTCGATCCAGCCCCACCAGTTTTCACCAGTTACTGGTTCACTGTAGGCGTCGGTCAGGTTGTATGTCCATGCTACATGGCCGTTGGAGAGATCGTATGCATAGAGGATGCCTGCGAGACCAACTGAGTATAGTTTGCCGTATGCAAAGTACCATGTGTGCTCTGCATTACCCCAACCATACATGTCTAAGTAGTTCTCGCGTTCGGTTGCCCAGAGGTATGATCCGTCAACGATGCTGAAGCCGTAGTGAGTTCTTAGTTCTTTGCTCCATACTGCAACCACACCGTTGCCGTATGTTGGGTCTGTAACGTAGCTAGATGCGCCTGTGAAGTGGATTGTGTTTGAGCCTTCCAGCCATTCAGAGGGTGGGTTCCATGTCTTGTCGAAGATTGTTGAGACTGATTGTGTGTTTATTGATGCGTTTCTGGTTGCGGTTATACCTGTAATTGGTAGTGCCCACACGCGAACCATTGTTTGGTTATAGAATACACCGACGATTCTGTCACCGACGACTCTGCCTGTTGATGCGCCTAAAGAAGCTGAAATTGTTAAGCCCTTGGGTATGGTTACGTTCCATGAGTAGCATTTTGCTAATGCACCGTTTAGGCATCTGACTGTTGGGTACGCTGAGTTTATTTGTTGACCAAGTGAGTTTGTTGGGTTAGCTGTGCTGACGCCGTTAGCGTTTAAGCCTGTGACACCGAAGGTCCAGCTGCCGTAGGATGGTTGACCGATGATTGCGTTCTGTTGACCTGCTAGTGTTGAGTTCCAAAGTGCCATCCAGCCTGCTGCGAAGTTGATCTGGTAGATTAAAATCTCTCCGTTTGGACCGAAGACTCTAGTGCCTGAAGGAACATTGTAGAACATGAATTGGAAGGAACCGTCGTATGGGCTGTAAGCTGTGTAGTTGCTGCCTGTTACTGACCAGAGATAGTTCCATATGCCGTTTACGTTGTAGCTTGGGAAGAACATGGTTTGACCAAATGATAGAACGGTGTTGTTGAGGAACCAGAGTTTCTCGCCTGTATGCAAATCAATTGCTTGAATACCAGGTATACCAACTGTTGAATACGTACCTGAACCTGCAGTGTTATAGTAAAGTATGCCATTGATTACTACGGAGTTTGAGAATCTGCCTTCATATGCATCGCCTGCATATGCTGCTGCTGGAATTTGGTTTGCGCCATCAAACAAGCCGCCTGATAATCCGCCCATCTCGTATGGACTAGACCATAGAATGTGTGGAGTTTCTGGAGCGTTATCCTGGTACATAACGTATGAGTTGTCTGGTCTTGCTACCCAGTTACCTGATATGCTATACCATTCTCTGAGTTGTGGGTCGATTGGGCGACTCCAGTACTCAGTTGGTAAAGAGTGGCCTGGATAGAATTGCTGAGAACCTTCTGCGGTTACGTGTAGTATGGTGGTTTCGGTGCTTCCTAGAAGTACTGTGCCTGCAACGATTGGGTAGCCTCTTTCTGAGGGTGTAAATGTCTGTTTGATTGTTTGGTCTGGAACTTTTGTTGTGATGATGTAGTCGCCGACTTGGTCTGGTGTGTATAGAGTGTATGTTGAACCTGTTGAGTCAGTGGTGAACGGACCAAGAGTCTGGCTTGTTCCGTCCGGTTTTGTGACGGTAATGGTGATTCCTTCCCAGCCCAGTGAGGCTGATGCTGCTGCTTCAGAAATACCGCATTTAAGCAGTGTTTCCTGTCCTACCGCAACGGGGTTAGGAATCGCGTCAGCGATTGCATATGTCTTCATTGTAGGTGCTGCTGATGCTATGTTCATCAAAGGAATTGACGTGACTACTGATATCGCAAAGACGACTAATAGCGCCATTGCTAATTTTTGTGTAGTTTTCACTATCTTTTTTCTCCTATACAATGCTTTACAGGTTGGCCTATTTTTGCAGAAATAGCCAGCCTTACCCAATCTAAAGAGCGCCTTTTACATATAAATATTTAGCAAAAAATGGCATTCAAGCACTAAACCCATTGGTTGCGCAAAAGAATAGTTACCAAAAGTTAAATGTAAAAAACCCATAAAAACGTAAAGATTTGTAAAAAGTCTGTCTACAGGACATAGGTTTCCTGCACAGTAACCAAGCCATCATCGCCCACAATCATCTTAAGCGCGGGCAACAAAGGCTCCAAGCGATCCTGTAAATCAACAACCTCTATAATCAGAGGCATATTCACCGTTACGCCCTCTATATGCAGCGTCGATTTCCCGCGTTTACCGAAACCGTCTACACCCGTCCAGATTGTTGCACCAGAAACTCTCGCTTTAAGAAGGCAATCCATGATTAGGGATTGAAGGCGTTTGCCGCCAACCTCATCGTTCTTTTTTATGCGAATTATTAACTGCCACATTTTTTGCTTCAACTAATAAAACGCTCCATTAACACGTTACCTAATGCTCTGCCGCCTATCACTGCGCCAAGCGACAACCCCACGTTTGCCAGAATGTTTAGCGCCATCAACGCGTACTGGTTGCTCTCCAGCAGGTTAGTGGTTTCCAACGCAAACGAAGACATAGTTGTAAATGAGCCGCAGAAGCCTACAGCGGCAAAGAGGGCATACTCTTGATTCAGGTTTAACGCAACTGCTAGGACAGAAAAGAGCCCTAAAATGAAGCTGCCTACCGCATTGACCGCTAAGACGTTAACAGGTAAACCATACAGGGTTGCGGGTGACTCCACCATCTTGTAGCGGAGGAAAGCTCCAACAACCGCGCCTAACGCTAAGAGAGCAAACCCTATCCACTTCAAACATTTTACCTCCAATTTCGCCAGCAGGCATTATCAGCATCCGGTTAGGCTGCGGTTTAGGCATCAAGCCACGGCTAATGCCATAGCCACTTTTTCAGAGTACCGTAGAATATTAAAAGATTATCAAAGATTGCATTACAGCGAAGCTTGTACAGTCGCCACAACCAACCAGCAACCCATCTGCGGCGCTGAACCAGAAACAGCTTTTTCTGCATAAAATTTTGGAAGATGGTGTAGCAGCGCCGTGTTCCCTTCTTCTTCTAAATTAAAAAGTGAACTACTCGCCCCGTAAGGGCCGAGCATTCGAAATTAAAAGCGGCTGATATATTCCTCGATTTCCGCGCTAGTCACAACACCCGCAGTCCTAACAGCATAACCCTCGCTCCACAAATGCCCACCCCAAAGCCGCTTTCTGATCAACGGAAACTCCCAAAAAGCACCTTAGCAGAATTACACTTCAACACACGAACCATCAGTGAAAATACCAGCTTTCGGCGAATCAGAAACAAAGACCTGCAAATAACCCCCATCATGCTCCCTAGCAATAAACACCTCAAAGCCACTCTGGATAGAAATCGTTTTAAGTACTTCCAATAGCCTAACCTCAACTGAGCCCAAAAGTACCTTGCGGCGGTATTTAGTAGCCCAGATAAGGTGGTAGTCGGCTTAGAAAGCACAAGTCCTAGCCTTATCCAAGTCGACCTCCTTATCTAACAGTGATAGACCATTAGAGACGAACAAAATATAGAACGGACGCATTCATCCTGCCGCGTTAAAACCGACTTAAAATTTTAATCGACTGATATAAAAGGGAAGGGTAGGTCGGCAAAGCAGCAGAAGACGCTACATTTTTTCTGGCGCCGTCACACCGACCAAGTTAAGGGTGTTCCGCATGACAGTCTGGATGGCTTTTGTCAATGCAAGTCTTGCGTTTCCAAGTTCCGGATTATCGGCCTTTAAGACGGGATAAGCGTTGTAGAAGGTGTTGAATTTGTCTGCAAGAGCATTTGCATAGTCTGCGATCATGGCGGGTTTTAGGTACTCTGTTGCTTCTATGAACATGTCGGGGAAGTTGGCGAGGTTGAGGATAAGTTCCTTCTCCAGCTTCTCGCTTAGCAAGCTAAAGTCGGCGTCTTCCGGTGTACGCTCGGCTTTGCGCAGTATGCTGCATGCTCTAGCGTGTGTGTACTGCACGTACGGTGCGCTGTTAGTTTCAAAGTTAAGCACACGCTCCCACGTAAACACCACAGGCTTACCCGGATCCACATCGATCAGGGCATAGCGAACAGCGCCTAATCCGACAAAGTTAGCGATTTTACGCTTCTCCTCCTCAGACAGCATCGGCGAGCGCTTCTTAACTTCCTCGTAAGCGCGTCTAACTGCCTCGTCCAAAACTTCATCGAAGGTAATATAGTGTCCTCGACGACTGCTCATCTTGTAACCCGGCAACGTAACGAGGTTGTAGGCGAAGTGCACCAAGTTGTCGGCGTCTCTGCCGTGGTCTAATGCGTAAAGCGCAAGTTTTAGCTGAAGCTGAGCAAGAGACTGCTCCATACCGATGACGTTGATGACTTTTTGGGCGTGTTTGAACTTCCAAATCGTGTAGGCGATGTCGCGTGTAGTGTAGAGTGTTGTGCCGTCTGCTCGGACAAGCGTTAAAGGCGGAACCTCGTTGTTGGGGCTCAACCCCAGTTTGCTTTTAAGGTTCATCTCGGTGGCTGCTTTGTCAGCGTTGAATTGCTGTACGCCTTTCTCGTTGAATATGAATGGCGTTGACTGCAGCTTCTCCATGACTTCGCTTACCTGCGGCGTCCAGACGAAGTCGCTTTCCCAATCCCACGAATCATAGGTAACTCCCACACGCTGCATAGTCGCCCGGAACCCGTCTAAGCAGAGATCGCTGACTTCGCGGATTAAAGCTTTAGCGGCTGGTTGGCCGTCTTCGTATGCGCGGTTTAAGCGGCTGATTTCGCCTTCCGGGTCATCGTCTAAGCTGATTTGCTTAAGCAAGGCATCGAAGAGATCAGGGTATTTCCCGCGTAATTCAGCGGAGATCGATATCCACTCGTCAAGTTCCTTGTTAGCTTTAGCCAACTCTTCAGGGTTATCAGCAAGTTTGATTTGGAGCTTCTTAAGGCGGTTAATTTCCACAATGCAACATGTAACCGTGTATATTTTGCCAACAAAATGATCGGCTTTCTCAGTCGGCTTAGGCTTACCCAGCTTCGCGTATCCATATGCAACTACGCTGGATTGGCGTCCGACGTCGTCGATGTAGTAGTGTCTGGATACGTTGTGGCCCCTAAGTTGCAGTATACGGGCAAGAGTGTCGCCGATTGTTGGGTTACGTGCTTGCCCGATGTGGATCGGGTGCAGAGGGTTAACGCTTGTGTGCTCCACGATGATCTTTTGGGGCTGATCTATTTTGACAAAACCGTAACTTTCGTCTAGCTCTTTTATGGAGGCAAAGATTAAAGCGCTGAATTTCGGGAAGTTAACGTAGAAGTTTATGTATCCTGCGCCTGCAGGTTCAACTTTCTCGATTAAGTTGAAGCTTGACTTGTCTACTGCGTCGGATAATTGTTTTGCTAGGTCGATTGGTTTCTGTTTGAGCTGTTTTGCCAGCTCGAAGCATAGTGAAGTAGCTAGTTGGCCGTAGTCGATGTTAGGTGTTTTCTTAAGAATTATTGGCGGTTGTTTGATATCAGGCATAGACTTCGCCAAGGCGGCTGCTAATGCGGTCTGGCATTCAGCTCTGATCAGGTCATAGGGGTTTTGTGCAATCATGCGATGTTGCGCTCCAAATGTATTTGGCTAATGTAAGGTTAGCAACGTTATATTTTAAATGCGATGGCAGTGCTATAATACAGCGGATGCAGTAAACGATGAAAACCAAGATAGTCTATTCAGAAAAATGTTTAGGCTATGGCACTTGGCACATTGAGGGGCCGCAAAGAGTTAAAATTGCACATGACGTTCTGCAGGAGAGGGGTTACAGCTTTGTTGAGCCTACAGCGGCAACTGAGGACCAAGTGCTCAATGCTCACGACATGGAGTACCTTTGGAACTTACGTAAGGGCATGGTGGAAGACTCTGACACGCCAGCTTATGATAACATCGTTGAATTTGCCTGTTTGTCTGCGGGTGCAGCGATTGTGGCATCGAAGATCGGGGGCTTTTCGCTTACACGTCCGCCGGGACACCACTGTGGCAAGTATGGGTCTGCGTTGGGTGTTTATACGCGTGGCTTCTGCTACCTGAATAATATCGCTATCGCTGTAAAAGATACGGGTAAAAAGACGTTGATTTTAGACATCGATGGACATCATGGTAATGGTACACAGGAGATTTTTCTGTGTGATCCAAAAGTCACTTACGTGTCGATTCATCAGTCTCCGAATTATCCGGGAACAGGTAAAGTGTCAGAGGCTAACTGCATTAACTTTGAGTTGCAGCCGAACGTCGGATGTAAAATTTACTTAGAAACGTTGGATAAAGCGTTAAGCTGCATTAACCCCAAAGATTATGAGGCGTTGGCGGTTTCCGCTGGGTTTGACACGCATAGCTGCGATTTAGCAACGTTGGGGCTAGCAACTGAGGACTATTACCATATCGGCAAACGCGTTGCAGCTTTAGGTTTGCCAGCGTTCTTTGTTCTGGAAGGCGGCTACAACGGACAAAACGTAGGTTTAGACATCGACTCGTTTTTGAGGGGTTACGAAGAAAACCGTTAACCACAAATAAATGGGAAAAAGTTTATGCAGCTTTTTCTGCTGCTTTTTTGTCTTCGGCGCGTTTGTTGATTGCGTCGATTTTCTCTGCGATGCGTTCACTGCGTTGCTCTGCTGCTGTGATGAGTGGCTTCCAGTCTTTGCGTTTAACGATAGCGGCTAACTGCTCGGTTTGAGCTGGCAGTTTTGCGAGTGCATCGTTGAAGTGGCTGTCTGCTGCTTCGTCGCTGTCGACTATACAGAGTGCTTCTTCTGGGCATGCTTGGATGCAGCGTGGGTCGCCTTCGCATAAGTTGCATGCGATGGCTTTACCAGTTTCAGCGTTAATTGCAATGCCGCCGTGTGGGCAGGCTTGGACACACCAGTCGCAGCCTTTGCATTTCTTTTCGTCGATGATTAGTAAGCTGTTTACTTCGCTTTGTGTGATTGCACGTTCAGGACATGCTTTTACGCATCTTGCGTCGTGGCAGCCTCTGCAGGTTAATGCAAAGTTGAATACTGGCGCCATACGGACAACGCGGATTCTGCTGCGTACGGGGTTCCAGTTGTTTACTTCACCTTTTTCGCTGGAGCAGGCGTATTCACAGATTCCGCAGCCGATACATTTACTTGGGTCCACTGCGACGAATTTTCTTGGTAATGTTTTAGCGGACGACATTATGTAACCAAACCTTTCGGTGTTAAAGTATCACTGTGCATCATAGGCTTTTATGCATTACCCAAGAAAAACAATTTTTTATCCACATAAGCATGTTGAAACTCACTTTTAGTCGGGCACTTGGTAATATTTGATAACTTGGTGCTCTGTTGAAGGTATGCTTACCGCTTAGGCGGTTAGGTTTAGGCGAATTCTACATTTTTTTGAAAGCAAACATAGTAGACTCTCTGTTGCTCTCACAGAGACCCCTCCCCTAATATATCATTAGATCGGATTGTTTTGTGGTTGTTAGTGTTTTTTTCTTTTCTGGATGTGAATTGCCCTGATCTGCCACGTGTCTGTTTGTGGGTGCGGTGCTGTTTTTGGTTTGCTGCTTGTTTTTTTGCCTGTTTGGATGTGGGATAGTTGATTTTCTGCACATCGACAACATGGTTCTATGTAGGCGGGATGTGGATGTGAATGTGAAAGTACATAGCGAACCCCTAAAATCCCACAAGAAGCAGATATCAAACCATACTGGAAGTAAGTAGAAAAAGAGATGAATAATTTTTTGGGCTATTGTAAAAAGAGGCAAGGTACCAGGCTTTCCTTGGCCGTCAAGCGCCGTCTGATTTTCCGTTACTATTATGAGGTTTTGCCCCGTGTCTCAGAAGCACTATGCAGAATGCCATTGCAATCGCTACCGCAGCAATTGCTACTGCTGCAACCCCACAGGATGTCCCTAAAAATCCAGTGTTACCCACAGGTGGCACTGTTGAAGGGTGAATATATTCGACACCAGCTGTAATCGGGTTTGGACCTAAAAATGTAATACAGCCATCGTCGAAACTGGTAATCTCGTTATTTAGAAATTCTATAATGTCGCTTTGTTTTGTACTGTTTTCTAGATTGAGTTCTAGTCTGTTTGTTATTTCGTTCACTCTAGATACATCAATGCCAAAGTTTACCATATCACCGGTTAAAGCGTGTTGAGCTTCATATAAATAAGACAGAGGAAACTCGGCGGCGTCAAAAATTACGTCTGGATCACCCATTATACTTCTGTAATTAGCGATTGTTGAGTTAGTCGCATACTTGCTCAAAACGATATGCAGGTTATTAGAGTGGTCAATGTAAGCGCCGGCGTATTCTATTGGGTATACCATTAACATTGTCCCGTTAGGTAAAGTTGTAAAGAACGAAGTTTTCAATTTAGCAGCAAGCGAAGCAGCATAACCATTCGGATCAGTTTCTTTCTCTGATAATGACCCGCTCGCAACTGGAGAACCAGACGTAAACGGGGCTGAACCGATAACGCAGACCAAGCTGACTATTAAAAGTGAGAGAAGCACTGCTGATGCCACGCAGGTGCCTGTGTTCTTTTTGGCTTCCTTTTGAACCATAATTCTCTTGTTCCTGCCAAGCATAAATGGCGCATTTTATTTTAGCCTAAGCTCAAGAACAGACTGTTCTAATTTTAGAAGACCGCATACCCAGTTGGAAAAAAGATTTTATGGATGATCTGCTGCATCCTTTTTAATAACATAGAGGTCGATTACGAAGTCATGCTTGAGTTTCTTGTGGAAATCAAACATTTTGGGAATCGTCATAAGCATCGCATACACCGCTGTGACTGAGCCCCCGTTTTTGGCTACGAAACGCTCAAGGAAGGGCGATGGCTGCACCTGCACAAAACCCTGACTGGATTTTAGGATCTTGATGAGGCGTTCGTCTACTTCTGGGTGATTATGCAGGCTGTAAACCGCATCCGCTGATTCCAACGCTTTTACGAGGAAAGGGCGGTCGGCTTCGCGGTTCTGCACGCCAAACGGAGGATTCTGCAATGCCGTATCAAAGTGACCTTGCACGGTGGATATGTCGGCGTTGAAGAACTGCATTTTATCCCCTAGGCCCGATTTAGCCGCATTCCGCTTTGCAATTTCAATCGCCGCCGCATCAATGTCTACGCCGACGACTTGTTCTGCACCCAGAAAAGCCGCAGCCAACCCCAACCTGCCCGTGCCGCAGCCTAAATCCAGCACCCGCTTGCCCACTATGTCGCCGTGGGTGTAAGCTGCAATATAGAGCATGTTGGCAGCTATAGCCTCGGGCGTAGTGTACTGCTCAAGCTCCCACTTAGGGTTAGGCATAGCCTCAAGCGAAGCCACGAAGAGCTCAAGGTCTAGTTTTCGAATAAGCCTTTTCTGATCATGTCCGTCCATGCGACTTCTCCGCAGAGCACCATAAACTCGTTAACGGTTAGGATTGGTTTCTGGAATTTACCCGGCGCATCCAGTGATATCCTTGGGCACGCTGTGTTTACGTATGCGTCGAATTGTGGGAACTCCATGAGTGCGTCAGGTGTGATTTCCCGTCCAGCCAACAGGTACGCCTCTCGGCCGGTTTTCTCTGCCACTTCTTTAGCTTTTAATGCGTGATCAAGATGTTTCTGCCCCAGCTTAACACCGATGAGGATACCTACGGTTTTTGCGTCTTCTGCTGCCATGATACTGGCATAGCGTTGTTTAAGGAGCCGCTGCGCTTCGTCGGTGATGCTGTAGGCGCGATTGTCGTAGGGGTCAGCAATAACGGTTGGCTTTGAGGTGCCAAGCGCTATGCCAAGGGCATGGAAGATGCCGCCGCCGACGAATAGAAACGCGTCAACTCTGTCAGCGATGGTTTTGGCGTTACTGTAGTTGCAGCCGATAACCTGCCCCGCGTGAGGCACTTGGCCCGCGTCGCCGACTCGCACGGTTTTACCCGCGTCGATTAGGAACTGCTTGGCTTGGGTTAAGGCGTCGATGTGCTGAATGGAGGTCGTTAACCCGACGGTTTTATAATCTGCGAGAAGTGGCAGCGCCTGCTTTAGGACTTGCTCGATTTCGATTCTAGCGTGGGTTTCAATGTATAACGCCGGGATTTTAGTTTCTTTAATCATTACTGCGTGACCGAAATGTACAACCAAGTCTGCACCGAGCTCCTCTGCCTCCGTTAGGGCAATGTCGCATGCGCCGTAACATGGGTCCGAAGAAATTATTGCGACTGCACCTGCCTGCTCAACCACCTGCGCCAGTTTAGTCGCTTCAGGTTTTAGACCCTGCGGCATCTGAAGCAGCACACGCTTGGCGCCGAGCCGCTGAATTTCCTTTTTTATGCGTTCTTCTTCGAAATCGAAGCTTAACATAGGGTATCCACTAACTTTGTGGAATGAGAAATTAAAAAGAAGAAATTAAGAATTGGGGTGTTTAGTAAGGCCAAGCCCAGTCGGGGGTTGGCTTTTTGATTGGTCTGCCTGCGGCGATTGCTGCTTGCTCTGCGAGGCGCTCAAGTATAATTTTCTGTTCTACTTGGGCGACGTTTCTGCGTGTGGTTGTTACTGCGTCGTTGTTTACTGAGATGCTGTCGATGCCTGCTCTGACGAGGAATTCTGCGAAGTCTGGTAGGTTGCTTGGTCCTTCACCGCAGATGCTGACTGTGCATCCGTTTTCGTGTGCGATTCTGATTAGGTGTGCGATGATGCGTTTGACTGCTGGGTCTCGTTCGTCAAAGTAGCCCATTTGGCCGAGTCTTTCGCTATCGCGGTCAATCATTAATACGCCCTGTGTCATGTCGTTTGAGCCGATGCTGAAGCCGTCGACTAGTTTGCTGAATTCGTCTGCCATGATTGCGATTGACGGTGTTTCCGCCATGAACCAAATTTTGAAGTCTTTGCTGCGCTCTAGACCCTGTTCCTTCATGATTTGAAGGACTTGTTTTGCTTCCCAGAGTGTTCTTACCATAGGTAGCATGACGTAGACGTTTTTGAGGCCCCATTCGCTGCGGCACTTCTTGATGGCTTGACATTCCAGCTTGAAGGCTTCGATGTACCATTTGCTGATGTAGCGGCTGCAGCCTCTCCAGCCAAGCATCGGGTTTTCCTCGTTGATTTCGTATTTTTCGCCGCCTTTAAGTCCACGATACTCGTTGGTTTTGAAGTCACTTAAGCGTACTACGACAGGTTTAGGCTGGATTGCTCTTGCAACTTTTGCTACGTTTTCTGCGAATATGTCGATGAATTTTTGGCTGTCACCGTTTTCCACAAAGAGCATTGGGTGCTGACCGATTGCGCTTGCCATTATGAATTCGGTGCGCATCAATCCGATGCCTTCGAAGGGAAGGTTCTTGTATTGCTCGATCATCTCGGGTGTGCCGAGGTTCATGTAGATCTTGGTAGCGGTTACTGGTGCAGATTCTGCTGCTGCGATTACGCTGCCGCCGTTGTTGGTGGCAACTGGAGCTACTGCCTGCTGCAGAATGCCTTCGTAGATGATGCCGTTTCTTGAGTCAACGGTGTACTCTACCCCTTGCTTCATGACTTGCGTTGCGGTTTCTGTACCGACGACACAGGGGATGTTAAGTTCGCGGCTTACGATGGCTGCGTGGCTGGTGATTCCGCCTTTGTCAGTGACTATGGCTGATGCCATCTTCATGAAAGGAACAAAGTCTGGGTCAGTCATCGCTGTAACCAAGATGTCGCCCTTGTGCATGTTTTGAAGGGCATCTTCAGGTTTTAGCACAATAACTGCTTTGCCTACGCCGTATCCGCGTCTTCCCGCGGAGATTCCTCTAACAGCTATTTTGAGTTGCTCTTGAGCTTTAGTTTCGTCCATTTTGGTCCCTTCCAAGTTCTTTGTGCCAAAGATTGTTTCTGGGCGAGCTTGAACCAGCATCATGTTATCGGGGAAACTTAGGTCTGAATCTATTGCCCACTCAATATCCATGGGTTTCCCGTAGTGCTTTTCGATGCGTTTGGCAAGTTCAGCTAGCTTCGTTATTTCCTGATCGGTTATGCAGACGGTTCTCTGTTCCTCTTCAGGTACATCGAGGTGAATGGTTTTGCCGGTTTTTGGGTCGCGGACGTATTTAATGGTCTTCTTGGAAATGCGACGCTCTTTAACAGCCAGTGTCTGCTTGTCGACGACGAAGTCATCTGGGTTTACTGCGCCTGAAACTACAGTTTCGCCTAAACCAAAGTTGCCGTCTATGACTATTTCGTCCCTGTTTCCAGTTACAGGGTTAATAGTGAACATTACACCTGCGCATCGGCTGTTAACCATTTTCTGGACGCCGACGCTGATGAAAACCTTCTCATGTGGGAAGCCCTTCTCGTTTCTGTAGAAGATAGCTCTTGGAGTGAAGAGGCTGCTCCAGCATTTGATAACTTTCTCGATTAACTCGTCTGACCCTTTAACGTTAAGATAAGTTTCCTGTTGACCAGCAAACGATGCATCCGGAAGATCTTCGGCTGTGGCGCTTGAGCGTACAGCAACAAAGGTGTCCTTTAATGCAAAGCGTTTGTTCAACTCTGCGTATGCACGTCTGATTGCGGTTTCGATGTCCTGCGGCATCGGAGTTTTCTCCATGAGTTCACGGATACGCTTCGACGCAGCATCATACTGCCTTGGATCGTTAGGGTTAGTTACTGTTTCTTGGATAATCTTGTAGATTTGCTCGCTAAGTTTGCGCTCTACAATGTAGCGTTCATAAGAATGTGCAGTAACTGCAAAACCAAAAGGAACGGGTAGCCCGGCGTGAATCATTTCGCCGAGGCTGGCGTTTTTGCCGCCAACAATGTTAACGTCAGTATTTCTTAAAACATCAAACCATAAAACAAGCTCGTTGCTCTTGCTGCTCAAGCAGTCTCCGTCTCCGGTTCAGCTTTCGCGGGGGCTACTGGAGCTTGTATCTTGGTGACAACTATTCTGCAAGCTATTGGAAGTTTAGCGCTGCCGCGTTTTAGTGAGTCTCTGGCGATTGCTTCTTGGCCAGCTTTTACTCTGACGGTCATGATGGGCTGGCCGACTTCTACTTTTGCTGCTGTGCCGACTGCTGCGCCGAATGAGCGTCTCATTCCTTGCTGAAGTCGGTCTGCGTGAGCGCCGAAGATCATCTTGTTTTCTCTTAGGATGATGTGTGGATATGTGTGAACATTCATGTAGTAATCGTTGATGAGTTTGTCCATTAAGACACGGTTGGTTGCAACGCGTGCTGCTTCTAAGGCGCAGTGGCGTATCTGGGCTCTCTCGGTTGCGAGAAGTTGGCCTTCAACTTGGAATTCAGCCTTAGTGTCTCCCATAGTGAACTTGACGATCTTTGGAGGAGGAAAACCATGAGCGTACTCTTTTCTAGTGTAAGCGCGGTTCTTTACGTGTCTATAATTTTTTGCATGCATGCGACGTCACTTTTTTCGGTAGCATACTCTTTTACCCAGCTATATTTAAACGATTCTAGCTTAATAGGCGAGGCTACCGTGCTTTTTTCCGAATATTTGTAGTAAGACAGTTTTACTTTTCTTGTCTAATATTAGCTGTTGACGCTCATCACCTTATATACTTAGTTTACTTTTCATTCCTCAAATGCAAACATACCTGTTCGTTTCCGGTAAAAACTGGATACTTTCGTTAGCAGAGCTAAGCCAATACTTCAAGGCAAGAGCGGTTGAATGTAAAATAGATTACTTCTCAACAGAATTCTTTGTCATCACATTCCAAAAAGACCTCAACCCGCAGGTTATCGATGACTTGGGCGGAACCATAAAAATCGCTGCCCTCAAAACCAAAGTCCCCACCTCAACAGTGAAAGAGGCTTTCCAGAAAAAGATCAAGTCCTTACAGAACCAAGTAGTAGACGCCATCGGAGCTACCGACATCATAAAGAATATGGCGCAAGCAGAAGATCATAAACTCGTATTTGGCATAAGCGTCTACACCTCCGACAACTCCATAAAAACCGTGGGCGGGGGTATACAACGCTACATCGGCAGCGCAATAAAAGACGAATTAGCTGCGCTCGGCAAGAAATCAAGCTTTATGGGTACCGGCGGAGACCGAAGCGAAGCACAACTCACCCATGTCGAAGTAATCAAAAAGCAGTTTGTCGAAAACCAGGCTGAAGTTATCCTCTGCATTGGCAAAACCGACACTTGGATCGGCGTCACGGTAGCGGTACATAACCCGTTTGAGTTCCAGAAAAGAGATGTTTACAAGCCTAACCAGCGCGCCATTTTCGGCATGCCACCCAGACTTGCACGCATGATGGTTAATTTGTCTGGGTGTACAGCTGAGAAGACTCTGCTGGATTCATTCTGCGGCGTCGGCACAATCTTGCAAGAAGCATTATTGGAGCATGCGATTGTTGTTGGCGTTGATGTTAACAGTTGGTGCGTGAAAGCTGCAACTGAGAACCTGCAGTGGCTATCCGAGGAGTACGATATTGAGGGCGCAGACTTCCGAGTCCTACAGGGCGACGTTTGCGATTTGGCGGGTAAAGTCGGTGTTGAAAGCGTCGATTGCATGGTGTCAGAACCAGACTTGGGCCCAGCGCTGAAAGAGACACCTACGGGGCCATATGCGCAGAAGATAATTGACAAGCTTGAGTCTCTATTCATGGACTTCTTGGAGCAGGCACACTTGGTGCTTAAACCGCACGGACGACTGGTAGTGGTTACGCCCTATATCCGGACGCGTTCGAGAGAAGCCGTTACGATGCCGCTTGAGGAGAAAATAAAGGAACTCGGATTCAAGCGGGTTTACGCATTTACCGACGACATGTTCAGCCCTGACGCACCGGAGCATGGACGCTTGATGGGGTCAGCGACGCTTGTTGAAATGGATGAGCGCCATAAAGTCGGCCGAGAAATCCATATCTTGCAGAAGTAGCATAGACTTGCTTTAAACCAGCAGGTCAGTTTTGATTTTTTTAAATTAGAAGAAGAAGGGAACACGGCGCTGCTACATCATCAATGAAAAGTTTTGGCAGAAGATTGCTTTTTTGGTTCAGCTGCTGGTTTGGGTTGCTGGTTGGTTGTGGCGACTCTACAAGTTTGAACCCACCAAAACAGCCTCCTTCGGGTCACTGATACAATTTATATCTCTGTTTCGCAAACTGTTTTCTAATTCATCGAGGCACCATAATGGCAGAGGAAAACAACAATAAGAAAACTCGACCAAACTGGGATCGCTACTTCTTGGACATGTGTGAAGCCGTGGCAGCAAGAGCCACATGCGACCGGGGAAAATGCGGAGCAGTAATCGTTAAGGACAAGCGCATAATGACCACAGGCTACGTTGGTGCCCCAGCGGGGTTGCCGCACTGCGACGAAGCAGGCCACGATCTCCGCAAGATGATTAACGAGGAAGGCCAAATCACTCAGCACTGTGTACGCACACTCCACGCCGAGCAGAACGCCATATTACAGGCAGCACGCTTCGGCATACCGCTAGAAGGAGCCACATTATACTGTAAGATGACGCCGTGTCGAACATGCGCCATGATGATAATCAATGCGGGCATAAAGCGCGTCGTCTGCGAGAAACGCTACCACGCTGATAAAGACACGATTGAGATGTTTAAGCAGGCGGGCATTGAGTTAACGATAATGAACCACGAATTCGTGAAGTATGACAAGCAATAGCTTGCCTCTTTAGATTATTTTTTGCATTCGTCTTTTTGGTAAGCGAATTTTTTCTTGAGAATTGATCGAAAAAGAAAAAGGGCAAGGGTCTTGCAGAGGGAAAAAGTAGAGTGTGCTTGTCTGCTAAGCACCCTTTTGCTTGCGTTTTGCCACTACTACCGCAGGTATGATTGCCAAGAGCACGGCCACAAGAACAATTGCTGGCAGCTCAGGTATTGTTGGTGACGGAGAAGGCTCAGAGAATCCTATGGGAACAAAGACTGCTTGATACCTGTATGTTTCGCCGTATCCATGATTAACGTTGTAAGGGTTGTCTGTTGGAGTCCAATTTACTGGTGCAGCGCCGTGGCTTGTGTTTGTGCCGCAGATGGTCCAGTGTGAGAATTGCCAACCAGAGTCGGGCATTGCGTATAGATTAAAGTTAGATGCATCTGCCAAGGCATAAGTGCCCGGTGCCGGTGTCGTTATTCCACCTGATGATGGATAAATGATTACAATAGCTGCTGTTATGAGGTTCGTTGGTCGGGTTAATCCCGGAATGGGTTGTGGTATAACAAACACTGGCGTAAGGGTATATGTCACTCCGGCTGTTGCTGTAAAAATTAAGGGGTTATCTGTTGGTTGAGTCTCTCCTGTTCCATCGCTAGATGAGACTATCCAGTTTACGAAGGCATAGTCGGTGTTTGGAACCGCCGTGATGGTTACGGTTTCTCCGGCGTTGTAAGTTTTAGTTCCTGTGACATCGGTTGTTCCTCCTATCGCTGTGTTAACAGTTACTGTTGTTGTGCCCTGCGCATTAACAGACGCTAAACTAGCGGCGACTAATAGAATCGAAACTAGAACCAAGGCTGCTAGACTTAATTTTGTTTTTAACATAACTCAAAACTCCGTTTACTTTGCTCGTTATATACTCAAATAGAATTTATGAAAACTAGTGATTGTAACGCTACAGCTACAACAGTTAATCTTCATCATACAAAGGGGACGCCACAAAACCTAACGCTGTGCCGCAATTGAAATACACTTAACATTATCAAACCCATATCTAGTAATCAGCGGATCCGCAAAATTCGGCACCAACGCATCATCGATCTCCGCTAAGACCACCGTGT
>CAYPGY010000032.1:0-17657 GCA_964410435.1 uncultured Candidatus Bathyarchaeia archaeon | reverse complement strand
ACGCTTCCCTCGTAAATCTGCCGCAGAAAAGACACCGCCGCCAACACCTGAGACATCAAATCCACAGAGGAATCCTTCGCTGCATCCGCTATCCTAGAGCAGTTATCATCTATTTTTGCTCGCATACTTCGTACGCTCTCCGCTTTTTCGATGTCTTTACCCAAAAATGATTTGAAAGCCTGCTCGTTAGCTTCCACGCAGGTTGACTGCAATTCCAGCATCAGCTTACGCAGCTCATCAGAGAGTTTTATACCGTCAAGTTCAAGGGTGCTTGAAGCTATCTCGACACATGCATCGCCGATGCCCTCAATAAAGCCTGCTGCTAGTCGGTAGTCTAGACACTCGATTGGTACAATCGCGAGTTTCTCGCTTAACCGCGGATTCTGAAGGATCGTACGCAGAATTCTAACGAGCAGGAAATAGAATTTGTTGTTTTCAACGTCGCGTTCAATAACGTTTTTTGCCAGATCCATGTCTGAGGTAACAAAAGAGCTTGCCGCATCCCGAATCATCCGCACGGTGCTAGCGTGGTTACGCTGGAGAATTTTTTCTGGCGAAGTGAAGGGCTGCTGCATGAGGCACTGAAGCGTCATCGACGAAGTAGTTTCCTCAACGATCATTAAGCCTGCTAGCGAGTTCGCGGTGTTTTTAATTAAGTTGCGCATGTTTGCGTCGATGCGGTTCTTAGCTTCTACCTTGATTACGTCGTAGCCTAGCAGGTAGCGGCCGACTATTTCACGGCTCAAGTATGGCCCAACATTAAGTGTGGCTTCTTTGAGTTGCGGCTCAGCTTCAGCTTTAGTGTAGACTAAAAGTTTGCCGTCGCTTGTCTCTTCAACGGTTATCTCGCTGCTTTTTCCCAACTTGTTCTGGTTAGCCCAGTCGCGTGGCAGGGTAACAAAGAATGTGCCTGTGGGGGTCTGCTGAACCTTACGTGTAACACTCAACGAAGTCACCATGTTATAACTTATCTAAACAAATCAGTCAATATATAAACTATCACCAAATCCCAACCGCCGCTTGAGATAAGCTGAGTCAAGGAAAAGCTTCTGTACTCAACAAAAAACAGTAAATAACTCAGACGCCATACCTGCTACCATCAAGTTAAGCGCATGCAATGGGCAGAAATCTCGATGAGTGCACAAGAAAAACTCCAGAAGGCAATCGAAGCCGCAATAATCGCTGGTTACTCTCTGAACAGCGAAGCCTTCGAGTTCCTAACCGAGAACGCCGAAAACATGGATCCCGAAGCAGTCATGAACATGGCGCTCATGCAGCTAGCCGCGTTACAGGATAAACCGATGTTTATCGACCGCGATAGGCTAGTGTCAGTTATCCACCAGTTGGCGGTTGCCGAGATGCAGCAGGCAATCGAAGAGCAAACTGAACAGATACCGGCACCTCAACCAGCAGCTTATCCAGCGCCTGAGCCGCAAACCGAAACCTACACAGAGCCAACAATAAACGCAGCGCCAGACGCAAGCAGCTACTTCTACCCATACGCCAGAGATATCGCCTCAGACCTCAAAATACTCGACGACCCAACGGGTAAACTAACCTCCAACGGCACACTCGAAGAGTATGTTGGGCTTTTCCAAGACCGCTTTAAACGCGTCGAGAAAATCCTACGCAGTCGCATGGATGTACGCTCAGCTACGCCGATCTCTGAAGCGCTTAAGTCGCAGCCTAAAACCAAACTGAAAATCATCTGTATGTTAACCGAGAAGCGTGACTCCAAAAACAACACTATACTCTCAGTCGAGGACCTAAACGGCAGCGCAACAATCATCATTCCCGGAAAAGCGCCCGAAGAAGTAAAGAAAAAAGCTCTAATGTTACTGCCCGACACTGTGTTCTGTGCAGCCGTAATCAAAACCCGCAGTAACCTGCTGATGGCGGAAGATATTATTCTTCCTGAAGTCGGCGGAAAACCAATACAGCGCGCTTCTGAGCCAATCTGGGCGGTACTTACCTCGGACGTGCATGTCGGCAGCACAAAATTCACAAAAGAAGCATTCAAACGTTTCATTCTTTGGCTGCGAGGCAAATACGGCGAACCCTGGATGCGGGAAATCGCGGGCAGAGTAAAGTACCTGCTTATAGCAGGAGACATAGTCGACGGAGTCGGCATCTACCCCGGGCAGCAGATGGAACTCACCATACGCGATGTGCGCAAGCAATACAATTTCGCCGCTGAATATCTTAAACGGGTTCCAAGCTATATCGAAATTGTTCTTTCACCGGGCAACCACGACGCTGCACGCAAGTCCCAACCCCAGCCAGCCATCCCAGAAGGATACTTAAGTGCGATTAGGGACAGACCGAACATTCACTCAGTCGGCAGCCCCTGCTACCTGAGCCTGCACGGCGTCGAAGTGCTGATGTATCACGGCGTAAGCTTAAACGACATAATCGGCGTTGTTCCAGGAATGGACAATGATCACCCCGAGAAGTCAATGAGGCTGCTAATGCAGGTTCGGCATTTAGCACCGATGTATGGCGGGAAAACCATGCTTTCGCCAGAGAACCGCGACTACATGGTAGTGGACAAAGTTCCGGACATCTTCCACGCAGGGCACATCCACGTACTGGGATACTGTAAATACCGCAATACGCTTGTGGTTAATTCAGGCGGCTGGCAGCTGCAGACTGATTATATGGAGAAACTGGGTTTGATGCCTACACCAGGAAAGGTACCTGTGGTTAATCTGCAGACGATGGAGCTCAGAGTACTGGACTTCATGAATCCCATCGAGTAAGGATGCTACTCTTTGTGCAGGCATTTGGGCTCGTACTTTAGCAGTTCACTAAATCGGTTATCATCATTAAAAACATCTTTGATTAAGCCCCGGCTGATTTCTAAGCGTATCTTTTTCGTGCGTCCGTAACGACCCATGCTGACAACTCTCGCATTCACTAAACCCATGGTGTCAAGCTCATTAACTAAAGTGCCTAAGCGCCTCTGAGTTAGCAGTCCAGCGCCCATTTCGCCACAGAGCTCGTTGTAGACGTCATAGATTTCGCCAGTTGATGCACTGGACTTGTTGAGGTGATAAACGCTTAACAGCACCAGTTTCGAGTGCAGAGTAAGGTTTTTGAGGGCTTCGATAACGCGGTTATGTTCAATGTGCTTCTCGGCTTGGCGCACATGTTCCTCTGTGACTACTTTTGCTCCTGCACGCTCAGCCACTTCGCCTGCCACACGCAGAAGATCAAGCGCACGTCTAGCGTCGCCGTGCTCAGCTGCAGCCAAAGCCGAAGAGATACTCAAAGCCGACTCAGATAGTACGCCTTCTTGAAACGCCAGTTTTGAGCGCTCAAGTAGAATGTTTCTGAGTTCGCCAGCGTCGTATGGGCGGAAAACGAGTTCTTCCTCACTTAAGGAACTGAAAACTCTTGGGTCGAGAAATTCTTTCAGGCGCAGATCGTTTGAGATGCCGATTATTGAGACTTTACTTTGGTGCAGTGTCTCGTTGATTCTGGTGAGTTCGTACATGAAGGCATCGCCGCGGTCCTTGATTAATGCGTCAACTTCGTCGAGTACAATTATGAAGATTATGCGGGATTGGTCTAGGCCTGTGCGGAATCTGTCGAAGACTTCGCCGACGGATAAACCTGTAAATGGGATTGAAAGTCCTACGCTTTGGCTTAAGGATGCGAAGACTCGGTATTCTGAGCCGGTCATTCTACAGTTTATGTAGCAGAATCTTACTTGGGCGCCGTACTCTTTAGCTTTAGATTCAAGGTGGCTTAGGACGTATTTTGCGACGGCTGTTTTTCCTGTTCCTGTTTTTCCGTAGATGAATATGTTTGAGCATCTTGCATTTTTTAGAACAGGTGCTACTGTTGAGCCTAATAGTCGGATTTGGTCTTCTCTGTGTGGAAGTTTTTCTGGTAGGTAGTCGTGTCTTAGAACTTCTCGGTCTTTGAATAGTTTTGCGCCGTTAACGAAGCTGTCGAATACGTCGTCGAGCACAGAGTTTCCCATGTATTATTCATCCTTCTATTCTTCAGAGGTACAACCGTTATTTCTATTGGAACAGATAAAGGATGTAGTACAGAAAACTGGTTTGGAAGCACAATTATCCTAAAAGAAGATGGAAACGAGCTATAGTAATCAGTGTAATGAAGGAAATCACACACCCGTGGGTTTCTACTGGAAAAATCGCTAATGTAAAACTAATTTCTACTAATAATATATGAAAATATTATACTCTGAGTGGTTAATTAACAAATAGTATATTAATTGTCATTATCCAAGAAATTAAACAACGCCTCTGAATATCTTTTTCAGGGCTGTCTAGACTTCTTTTTTACGCCAAAATGCTCGACTGGAAACATAGGGGTGTGCCTAAAGCTCTAAAACTATGGAAAAACCCACAAAATATGCTGATTAAATCATCGAAAAGTTGAATGTCTTCTTGATGGCTACTTGTAGAGTTATCAAAGAATTTTAGCTGATTGGTTTAGCTTCACTTCACATTCACAAAACTGTGAATATGTGTGAAATAGCAAAAAATCTGCTACTTCTAAATGCCCTGTTTTCTGTAATTTACTCTAATTCTGCCTGTATACAGTGAAGATGGCACCCCTTGACTTCTACTGGAAAACCCAATCTAACAGAGAAAGATAGGTTATTTAACCGTTACAAAACATGTGAAGCTGGTAATCCTGTAATCAAACTAATAAATTGTTAATTTGCTAAAATAAGCCTAAATTAAGTAGTTTACAATGCCTTGTTTCACCATCACAGTTATATGCTGTGAAGCAGTAGAGTTGTGAACAACCTAGGTGTCAAAATAGTGCCGGCTCGTAAAATGCGCGTTGAGCTGTTCGACAGCGATGGTAATCGATATACCATTGCCTTTGAGGGTCAAGTGACCCGCGACAAAGCTCTGCGGCTGCTTGATCTTGTTGAATTGCTAGGCGGATCACCAGGTGAATCTCCATCGCTTAGCACGAGCCCAGCATTACCGGCTAGCCGATCAATGTCACGTTTCGAGAAGGTACAATCAGTTATCCAGAAAAATTTCCCGTTGATCTGGTTTACTTCTAAAGATATCCAGTCTGTCTATGAGCAGGAACTAAAAGAACCCGTTAGCTTAAGCACAATATCTACTTACTTGTCTCGGATGGCTTCAAAGGGTATGCTTATGCGTACAGGCACCTCAAACAACCTCAAGTACAAAACTGCTCCAAACATTCCAGCAGCAATCAAACAGCGTATTATAAAATAGGTTCACACAACTTCACAACTTGTAAACAGTTCCTAATAGTTTTAGCAAGCAATTGAATATGATAGATGGGTTTCCGTTGCTCTAAATTGACCCCCCTCCCCTGTATAACGCTGAAAAGGCGCATAGACCCCTCTCTATCGTTTCTGCATAGAACGGCTAATAGAGCAAATAGGTAAACAGCTATACAAAATTGAAACATGTATTCTGTTCTGTAAATTAAAAGAATTTTCTTAAGTTGGCGGTGAAGACGAGGCAGGTGTAGGTGATGAAGGTGCGGGCTCGGTCTTCTGTAGCAGCGCCTCCATCTCCTTTTTAATCGTGTAGCGGAACGGAATCTTACCTGCCTCCCTCTCCACGTAGCCTTCCTCATAAATCTTTTTCATCAAACGAGCTGTATGCTCACGACTGAGGCCGACTCTTTCCTTAATTTCTGGGGCTGTCTTGGCTCCTTCTTTTGAGAGCATTTCCAGCACAGCGATCTCTGTCTCGGTCAACGCCGCCAATGCTTTGTCACGTTTGATGGGAACAGCCGGCAACACAACTTCAGTTCTTACTTCTTGGATTTGTGGTGGAGCTGTGGTTAGCTTCTGAACTTGCTCATCTAAACACGCCATCTTCGTTTTGACAGCTTCCTGTGCCAATATAAGTTCCTGCAATTTTGCATTTAGAGTAGATATTTCGCTGGTTAACTCAGCTTTTACGGCAGTGTTGTTTTGTATGTTCTCTGCCAAGTTTGCTGTGATGCTCTGTGTGAGTTCTCTATTGGTTTGTGTGATGGCGATGAGCTGTGTCTCTATCGGTTCGATCTTGTTTTCCAGTCTCTCTGCTTTTCGGTAGCTGGCGTCTGCAGTGCTGTAGCTGCCCTCTACCTTTGACAACATAGTGTCAAATTTTTCTGATTCACGTTTGAGTTCGCGGCTGAAACTTAGCACTATATCGCCTAAGAAGTCCTTTGCTTTAACATATTCCTGTAAACTCTGCTGATACTGAAGGTAACTTTGCTCGTATTGCTGGTGGGTTTTTTTGTATTCCTGCACTGTTGCCTCGTATTGATGCTGTACTTTGCGTATTTGGCGGTAGTATTCGTATGATGCTACTGCTGTTACTCCTAATAGTACAGCGAATATTACCAATGTGAGGTCAACCGTGATGTTATTCCCCTGTGATTTATTCGTGACGCAACGGCTATCCTGTGTGATTCTACGTGATTTGTGATTGCTACACGTGATTTTAGCGGTTGCATCACACATCACAGTATATCCATGGAAATTTAAGGCTATCGGTGACCCTAAAACATCGTAAATATGACGTCACACATCACAAAACCTGTATAATGGCTCTCCCTGTGATTTTTACATGCTTTGGAAGAAGGTTAAATTAGGCTCCTTTTGTCAAATAGGGCATGCAGAAATGTGATATGTGATGTGTGATTTACATCCTAAAAATTTGCAGAAAAATCATGAAAAAAATTGTGATTTGTGACGTCACAAAGGCTCTTGTGATGGGCTAGAAAGCCGTTTTAGGCTCGTTTCGAGCTCATTTCTGATGATTTCTATGAGTTTTACGTGATCTTTCATTTCCTCTTCCTTGCTGGGTATGTCCTGGTGTGCCTCGACATATTCGTGCAATTTGTTAGCTATTTCTAAGTACGGGTCAAGAGTTGTACTCTCAAAAACCCCCAAATACCCCAGTAATAGCACTGTGTAGATCGATTTTATGACGTTTTCGCGGGACTGTTTTAAAGTCCTATTAAACGATCCGCGGCTTATTTTGGCCCTTGTTAGCCTTAAGGCGGCTTTTTCATCGTACTTTAGTTCTTTGCCCGCTATATTTTCCGACAAAATGTCAATAAGCAATGTTTCAAGCTGAGTTTTAGTTAATTGGCTGTTTTTAGCCAGTATTTGTACAACAGGGTCATTTAACGCCCCATTTAACCATGCTGTTACACCGTCTTTTAGCTTCAATCTGACGTATTCCCCCATATACTAAATGGATACAGTTTTGTATACCCATCCGGGTTTTTATCCTTTAGATGGCCCCTGAACCCCCAAAACGACTGATAAATAAGGTCAATTTATAGCTTAAATGACAAAAACGCCTTAAATTATACATATAATGTTAAACAGGCAGTTATTTAGTACAGTTAACATAAAAAAGGTTAAATCCTCGGTATTTTTATCGGCGAAAAAGCCTGAACTTTACACAAAAAATGCACTTTTGCAAACACCCAAACCAGCCGAGCCAGTCAAAATACACATCCACACCTAAATTAAACACACTTTTAGCCACCTATACTAGCAGCAAAACAAACCTCTACATGTCAACCTCACATGTGACAAACATGGAAAAACACCGTGACATCACTAAAAAAGCGTGATTTAAGCTCCAAATCACTTGATATCACGACCTGTGATTCAACTGTGACACAGACGTTTACCATAGAGATTATATGGCCATAGCTTTAGAACTGCTCGGAAAGCACCCTTAATTTGTCATAAAACTCTGGGCGAAGGTCCCTAAGCGTAGGAACAAACGCTTCAACAGAGCGCAAATCAGCTAAATCAGCCTCGCAGACCAAAAAATCTTCCTGATCATACGCTGCTTTGGCTAAAACGTCGCCTGTCGGCCCAACAAGGCGGCTCCCACCCCAAAATTGAAGCCCATCTTCGACGCCGGCTATGTTCACATACGCTAAATAACATGTATTTTCCAGTGCTCTTGCTGCTGTTAGGATTTCAAAATAGCTTCTGCGAACGGCTGGAGACGCGGAAATGCAAACTATGAGTTGTGCACCTTGTAGTCTGGGCATGCGGAAGACCTCGGGGAAGAAAACGTCGTAGCAGATCGTTAACCCGATCGTGCCAAGGCTGGTTTGGAGGGCTGCTGGCTCGTAGCCGGCTCGGAAGTAGCGCTTCTCCTCGAACACGCTGTGTGTTGGGAGATACATTTTGCGGTATTTGCCGACTAAGCCTTTGGGGCCGATCATTACGGCTGTGTTGAAAACTGTAGCCTGCGCCTTCTCGCTGGCCTCTGGCATTCCAAAGATGATGTGCAAGCCTGTCTGTTTTGCTATCTCTTCGATTTTGCTGATGCTGGGGCCTGGGATCTGTTCGGCTAGCCCGTAAACTTGGTCGTTTAGTACGTAGCCTGTTAATGCCATCTCTGGGAAAACAGCTAAATCCGCCCCCGCCGACTTAGCCTTAATTGATAGCTCCTCTATCTTTGCTAAGTTTGCGGCTTTGTCTTCTCTTTTAGGCGCTATCTGGCAGAGTGCAAGCTTCAGTTTAGATTTCATGCTAATTACCGCTTTTAGTAATTGTGTCTTGGGACCCTAAAATCGTTTCCAGGCGTACGAAAACCAAGCTTAGGCGAAAGCGGCATACGTCGCTTATGCTCAGTTGCGAGTATGCGAGACTGCACACGGTTAACGATGGCTTGTTCGATGCCGAGTTGCTCGGCAATCTCCTGAGGTTTCATGAACCTCTCTAGCCCGTAGAGGATTAGGTCGAGGGTTTCATATTTGATTTCAAGTTCTGACTCGGCTAGCTGGTTTGGCCAAAGCGAAGGTGTAGATGGCTTCATAGCCAGTTCCTCTGGAATTCCGAGGTGCACGGCTAGCCGTCGGACTTGGGTTTTGTAAAGGTCGATGATGGGTGTGATGTCTGATGCTGCGTCGCCCCACTTGGTAAAGTACCCCATGTAGGTTTCGGATTTGTCTGATGTTCCAGCTACGATGCGGGCTTGACTGTTGGCGTAGTAGTAGAGGAAGATCATGCGGGTGCGTGCTTTGATGTTTCCCTTGCAGAGACGGTCTGATTGCTTGTAGGCTGGTATGCTCCTGTAGAAGCCCTCGAGAACTTCCGTCATGTCAGCTGTGACGGTTTGCAGATGGAACATGTCTGCGATGGTTTTGGCGTCGTCGATGTCTTTCTGCTTAAACGTCTCCTGCTCCGGCATTAGCAGCGCCAAGACGTTTTCGCCTCCAATGGCACGGCTTGATAACGCAGCGGTTGCCGCGCTGTCTACTCCGCCGGAGAGCCCCAGTACAATACCTTTGGCGCCGGCGTTTTCAACATACTCTTTTATGAATC
Source organism: uncultured Candidatus Bathyarchaeia archaeon (assembly GCA_964410435.1). Lineage (GTDB taxonomy): Archaea > Thermoproteota > Bathyarchaeia > Bathyarchaeales > Bathycorpusculaceae > Bathycorpusculum. The sequence continues at coordinate 8,329 of CAYPGY010000032.1, read as the reverse complement.
TACATATACGGCTTTGGGCTTCAGAAAAATCGATGTCTAGTACTGAAGGCGTTAACTTCACGGTTTATCACAGCCTCACCCTCAAGGTTAGTAGGCAAGTATTTAAGCAGAAGGATAAATAATAATGACAACATCCAAACAATGCAGAAGGAAACTTTATGGGGCGAAGAAGGAAAAAGACTATTCATATTCCAAAGAAAAAGTTACCCAAGTTCTTCTCTTGCCCTAGATGCGGCAAAGAAACCGTTAAAGTAGAAATTTTCCGAGACGAAGGCGGAAGAGCGGTTGCAACATGCAGCAGCTGCGGTCTCAAAGAGGAATTCACCGCTAAATCTGCCCAAGGCGAAGTCGATATCTACTGTATGCTAACTGACCGAGTGTACGCTAACTTGAAGCGTACTCCGACAAGTAAAAAAGAAGCATAACCTGAAGGAACCCTTTATGGCTGGGCCTGTTGAGCAGTACTTGCTAGACAAAATCAAAGCCGACGGCTCAATTCATATGACGCTAATCGACCCTGAGAAGGTAACGCCTGAATCAGCCGTGCAGGTCGCAGAGGCTTCAGCTAAGAACGGAACCGCAGCAATCATGATCGGCGGTTCAACCGTTGACTCCCAAAAACAACTTGATGATGTTGTAGCGGCAATCAAAGCCGCAGTAAAGATTCCCCTTATCCTTTTTCCCGGAAACGTCACAGGCATAAGCAGACACGCCGACGCCATCTGGTTCATGTCTATGCTTAACTCAGCTGACCCCTACTTCTTAATGGGCGCCCAAATCCTAGGTGCACCCTACATAAAGGAATTCGGTATAGAACCGATCTCTATGGGTTACATCGTGGTCGGCGACGGAGGCACAGTCGGCAAAGTTGGTAAAGCAATCAAAGTTCCCTATGACAAACCAGAACTAGCCGTAGCACACGCGTTAGCAGGGCAATACCTTGGTATGCACTTCATTTACTTGGAAGGCGGCTCAGGCGTACAGGTTCCCGTGCCCCCCGAGATGATCCGCGCGGTCAAGCAAGCGGCAACCAACGTTACCTTAATCGTCGGCGGCGGTATTAAGACCCCTGAGCAGGCCCAAGCCGCGGTGGAAGCAGGCGCAGATATAATCGTTACAGGAAACATCACAGAATCCATTGAAGGTAAAAAACATATATCACAGATAATCGCAGCTATAAAAATCAAAATCACACGCAAACCCCGCCGCAAAAAAGCCAAGTGAACCTACTTCTCTTGAAGCACTCATAGTTTTGTTTTCGAAAACCCAAAATACCCTTAGCGCATATCTTGGCTGTGAAGTGACGCCTTGAATATTACAAGCGGCATAAGTAAGGGATACCGAACCTACGTTGAAACCATGGAAGCCGAGCTAAAACGGCTATATGAAATCAGCGACGCTGCTAGATCCCGTGGACTTGACCCTTCACTTAAGACTGAGTGCCTTGTTGCACAGGACATCGCTGACCTCGTTGAAGGGCTCGTAGGTCCTAAAGGCGTCGCCGTCAGCATCCGTGAACTCAGTAAAAAGATGCCGCGAGAAGAAATCGCTTTCTATGCCGCTAAAGAGATTGCGGAGGGTAAATTCGCCCAGACCGACGAAGAAAAGGAACCTGAACGTCTAGCTGAGCAGGCCATTAGAACGGCGCTGGCGATTTTCACCGAGGGCTTAACCGCCGCCCCCATTCAGGGTATTGCTCATGTCAAAATCAAGAAGAACGCTGACCAAACACGCTACTTAGGCGTCTACTTCGCGGGCCCTATCCGCTCTGCAGGCGGCACCGACCAAGCGCTCACGCTTGTAGCAGCCGACTATGTACGCCGCACCTTAAAGTTAGATGTTTATAAACCCACAGAGGAAGAAATTTCCCGATTTGTAGAAGAACTTCGATTGTACGAACGTAGTGTAGGCCGCTTCCAGTACCACATCCCCGACGAAGAACTCCGCAAAGCACTAAACCTAGTCCCCGTCGAATGCACAGGCACAGAATCCGACCCCGTAGAAGTCTCCTCTTACCGCAACTTAGAGCGCGTCGAAACCAACCGCGTCCGCGGAGGCGCACTAAGAGTCATCAACGACGGCATCGTCGGCCGCGCCCAAAAAGTCTGGGTGGTCTGCGACAAAATTAACTTTCACGAGTGGGACTGGCTCAAGAACTTTAAGAAGAAATCGGAGAAGAAATCAGCGGGCTTCATGGACGACGTTATCGCGGGGCGCCCGATTTTTGCGTTTCCTTCAACACGCGGCGGCTTTCGACTGCGCTACGGTCGATCGCGTAACACGGGGCTCTCCGCTGTAGGCATCCACCCAGCCACCATGTTGGTAGTTGAAGGCTTCCTAGCCGGCGGAACCCAGATGCGCTTGGAACTGCCGGGCAAAGGCGGTGTCACCATGCCAGTCGACAGCCTCGAAAAGCCTGTTGTGCTCCTCAAAGACAACTCAGTTGTCCGCGTTTCCCTTGAAAACTTCCCCGAAGTTAAAGGCAAGATCGCGAAAATACTCTACCTCGGCGACATGCTAATCGACTTCGGCGACTTCCTCTACAGCAACAAAACCTTGATTCCCTCAGGCTACGTTGAGGAATGGTACGCTAAGGACCTGCAGAACGCAGTTCTAGCACTTTACGGCGGCGACGTCAAAAAAGCCGCTGAAGCCTGCAAAATCTCCGCTGAGCGCCTCGAAGGATTCGTACACGACCCCTTCAACTATAAGCCCACAATCAAAGAGGCCGCCGCCCTCTGCCAGATACTTACCGTTCCGCTAGCGCCCAACTGCACCCACTACTGGACCAGCCTCACTACAGTACCTGAAGTAGAAGCCCTGAGAAAGTGGCTAGCCGCTTGTAACGTAACCGTGATTGAAGGATCAGCCCAAAAGATCACAGGAGCAGCAGACGTCGAAGTCGTCAAGGCACTGCGTAAAATCTTCATACCCCACAAACTCATCGAAAGTAACGTAATAATCTCCGGCGAAGACGCCGCCTCATTCGCCTTCACTTTGGGCTATGGGACGCCGCGGGTAGCCGAACCCATCCAAGCAGCAACCGTACTTGAATTCCTATCTAAAACCTCGGGCGTCACAGTCAAAGACAAAGCCCCCACGTATGTCGGAGGTCGTATGGGCAGACCTGAAAAAGCCAAACATCGAGACATGCGCCCATTAGTCCATGTTCTGTTCCCCGTCGGCTTAGCAGGAGGCAGCCACCGCGACCTATGTGCCGCCGCCAAGAAAGGCCCAGTTTTCGTCGAGATGGTTAAACGCAAATGCCCAGAATGCAAAGCCTACACAATTAAACTCACCTGTGACAAATGCGGTGTACCCACCGTTCAGGAGAAAAGCTGCCCCCGCTGCGGACGAGCACTTAAAGACAACTATTGCGGAGGCTGCAAAGCCGACGCCGTGCTCTACCAGCGGCAACCCGTCAACTTTAAAGAGGTAATCTCAGCCGCCTGCACCCGGCTAGGCTGCTCCGAACCAAAGATGCTCCGCGGCGTCAAAGGTTTAACCAACCTCGACAAGACGCCTGAGCTAATAGAGAAGGGTATCTTACGAGCCAAATACAACGTATCCACTTACAAGGATGGAACAATACGTTTCGACGGCACTAATGCACCTCTTACCCACATCACACCGGCAGAAATCGGCGTCTCCATCGAAAAAATGCATCAAATGGGCTACTTATCCGACACCCACGGCATCCCACTAACCGACCCCAACCAAGTCTGTGAACTAAAAATCCAAGATGTAGTCATCCCCTACAAAGCAGCTGACTATCTTGTCCGCGTAGCAGGCTTCATCGATGAACTGCTTGAGAAAGTCTACAAGCTGCCGCCATACTACAAAGCCACCAAACCCAGCGATATGGTGGGGCAACTTATCTTCGGTTTAGCTCCGCACACATGCGCATGTATCCTAGGCCGAGTTGTCGGCTTCACTGACCGTAACCTCATCTACGCGCACCCAGTGTGGCATTCAGCTAAACGCCGAGACTGCGACGGCGACGAAGACGCCATCATGCTGGCACTTGATACACTCATTAATTTCTCCAAGGTTTTTCTGCCCAGCCAAATTGGGGGAATCATGGATGCACCCATCCTGATGCTGCCCTTCTGTAACACCCGAGAGGTCCAGCGTCAAGCACATGACTTTGATGTCAGCCAAAGCTACCCCGTTGAGTTCTACAATAAAACTTGGACTAAAGGCGAATCCCGAACTGTAAGCGCATTCATGGATGTACTTAGCCACCGCCTGAATACGGACGGTCAATTCGAAGGTTTCCAATTCACTAATCCCACTACCAGCATCAATTTGGGCAACGCCAACAGCAGCTATAAAGAATTCAAATCCATGAACGACAAACTCAACATGCAACTGGGGCTAGCCGAAAAAATCGACGCTGTTGTTCCCAAAAAGGTCGCGCTTAAAGTCCTTAACTGCCACCTCATGCGTGACATCGCGGGAAACATGCGTGCCTTCTCCACTCAAGGCTTCCGCTGCAAATCATGTAACGCCAAATACCGTCGTCTCCCACTTATCGGTAAGTGTACAAGATGCGGCGGAGAACTCACCCTGACCGTATACCGCGGCAACATAGAGAAGTACCTCAAAGCCGCCCATCACTTAGTCGACAAGTATGGGTTACCAAGCTACTATACTCAGCGTATGGATCTAATTCAAGAAGAAATCACCCTGATGTTTGACAACAAAAAACCCAAACAGACTAAACTGTTCGATTTTTAGCATAAGCTTTTCAAGTATAACAACGTCTCACTCTACTGGTGACCTCCGATTAAGCAGATTTGGCACCCCAACGCGTACCTAAAGAGCATCCGCAACGTCAAAAGCGGACTCTCCGCACGAACAAAGATTCTGATGCTGCTTGACAAGCAGGGGTTAGGGGCGGCAAAACTTGCCCGAGAATCCAAACTCAGCTACAACGTCGTCATGTACCATCTGCGTCTTCTAAAAACCGAGGGCACTGTGGAGCGCCATGGCGACAGAAGATACGTGTGGATGCCAACAGGAACCGGCCAGACACGCCTGAACTAGAGTATGCACTTGCAGGGCGAACTATCACATTTAGGGCACTTGTTCGGATACTTTGCTAACGCCGCCTTCTCAAGGTCAACACCCATAATGTTAGCCAGCGATGACAGCCAAGCGATAACGTCGGCGAATTCTTTTTCTAGCGCACAGCGGTCGGTGCCTTTGAGTTCCTGTCCGAGTTCAGCGACTTCTTCTAGCAGCCAGTTGTAGGTGCCGTCGATTCCGCGTGCTCTGTCGCGGCTGCCGTAGAGGCGATTCATCATTTCCTGAAATTCAGCTATCTGCATAAAGACTTCACTGAAAGTTTGGAGTGTGCCGTGATAATTAAAGGTGCAGCTGTGTTCTGTTGATGCTTTTGTATACCGCAAGTTAAGTTGAAGCTCTTAAGCGTGGGAATTTAAGTTGCCCCACATGCTTCATTATCCATTGTACTAGTTCATCATAGGTTTCTGATCCTGCCTTGGTTAAAATTACCGCTCCATTTTCGTCAGTTTCAACAAAGCCTTTTTTTGACATCCAATCCAAATACTTAACCAACTTGTCGTATGACAACTCTGTGCATGTGGCTAGGGCAGTTTTGTTTATCTTGTTCTTTTTCTTTAACGCCTTTATGATACGTGCAACGACATAGAGGTCAGGTTTAGAGTTCGGCGGTTCTGAGTTCATCGCTCAACCTCCGTAACTCGCATTGGAGTTTATCTATTGCTCGAATTTCATTGAACCGTTTTGAAAGGTCATGCTTTAAATAGATTATTATTGCTAGAAAAGAAAAATGAAATGAGGCGTAGCCCAGTGCCCCTATTCGATGAAGAACTATGTAGGTCAAGAGGTTCAACAGAAAACCTATTATAAAGAAGAAAATGAACCCGTAAGCCGCTCCCTTAACAAGGCTATACATCACGTAACCCAATCTACCCGAAGAAACAACGTCGAAAGAATTGTCCCAATCTATCTCTAACAAAAGCTTTAGTGCTGAAGGAAATCCCTTAGAAAGCTCCTCTTTCCACTCACCAGTCTTGACCGCATTTATCTTTCTCTTAATATAAAAAATCCCAGCTATAACTCCTACTGATGGAATAAGTACTATAGGGAAATTCAGAAAGAACCGTTCAAATTCATTGTATGCGCTTAATAGACCAAAAAACGAAATTGAGAGGTTAACTGCAATGCAAATTGCAATGGAGCTAACAACGATTACAGTGAACCTTTTCAGGTATCTCTCAAGAACATTGTATTTCTTAATTTCATCGAGTGTTTCCATTAACTCGGCTACTTTTTTTACAACGTTCTCTTCTGACATTGAGCTTACGCTCTTTTCACCCATAATGCCTCTATATACCCCTCTATATTCTGCCTACGCTTGATTAAAGCTTACTTGGCGCAAATATAAAATAAACTCTCTCGCGGAGAGTCATTCTAATTAATTCATTTTTTCAACAAGAGAGTATAAAAATTAATAAAAGTTGAATTAAAATGGCATTAAAAACGAATCTAAAAACAAATTCTTCTATAGCTTTGATTCTACTGCTGACCATAACAATCTCAATTTTTGCCATACCGCAAACTGAAGCTCAAACATCTGCTGGCAAGTCAACTACTCATGCAATGCTCACCGTTAACCCCAACCCTGTAGGCGTCGGTCAACCAGCACTCATTGTAATGTGGGCTGGTCTGCTTTTGCCATCGGCATCTGTAACTAACGACATACGCTTCCACGATTACAGTCTTACTATCACCAAGCCCGACGGAAAAACAGAAACGATGAAATGGAATATCATAGAAGATACGACATCAACCCAGTATACGAAATATACGCCTGATCAAGTTGGCACATACACCTTAACTTTCAGCTACCCCGATCAAGTGTACAAATGGAATGCCACCGCAGCAATGAGAACATGGACAAACCATGTCTTTCTAGGAGCAAACAAAACAGTCACCCTTACAGTACAGGAAGAACAACTACCTGCGCCAATAAGCAGTTACCCACTTCCAAGCGAGTACTGGACGCGACCAATAGAAGGACAGAACACTGACTGGTGGTCTATTTCTTCACATTGGCTTGGCAGCGACCATCCCCTACATTATAATTTGGCAGCCGCAGACGCAATGTACCAGCCAGACGGCGCAGCTCCTAACAGTGCACACGTAATGTGGACTAAACGTATTGATGAGGGCGGCGTTGTCGGAGGCAGCTTTGTTGGCCAAGAAGGCGAAATGTACTATAGCGGTTCAGCATACCAACCAAGATTCTATAACCCAATCATAATGAATGGCATGATCTTCTATGCGGTTCCATCCCAGAACTCTATGTCAGGCGGCGGCTACATGTGTGTTGATCTACACACCGACAAAGAGATATGGTTTAACGAGAAAATAGGCGTTGATTCATCTTGGCCTGTTCCATCCTTTGGATACCTCTACGCTGCACACACCGAGAACCAACACGGCGCTATTCCTAATGGTATCTTGTTCTCAAGTAACTTTGCAGTGGCATATGAACCTTGGACTGGACAACGTATATTCAACGTAACTGGTGTACCTTCGGGCATAGCTGCGGTTGGACCACAAGGCGAGATACTTCGCTACCAGATAAACATTGGAAGCAGATGGCTGGCTCAATGGAACTCATCAAGGCTATGGTCTACGGCTTCAAGCGGCTGGGTACCTGACTGGAACACGACAAACGGATGGGTAAACGCTAGCACAAGTGCCCGCTATGACTGGAACGTATCCCTACCAACGTCTATACCCACAAGCACCTCTCCATTTAAAGCAATATGTGACGATATGCTGCTTGGCTCTACCTCGTTTACAAGCTTTTCAGGCATCGGAACCCCAAACCCCTATACCATGTGGGCTGTCAGTCTGAAGCCAGAATCACGAGGACAACTACTGTGGCTAAAACAATACGATGCACCGCCAAACAACATCACACGTATGTTACGCGCAGTTGATCCAGTTAATCGCGTTATCATTATGTTAGACAAAGAGACATTCCAATACTTAGGTTACAACATGGACACTGGAAACTACATGTGGACAACAGCCGTGCCTGCTGGCATTTCTGACTTTGCATACTTTGACTCAACTCATGGTTCGGTATTCTGCACAGTTGATAATGGTGTTCTCTATAACAGCGGCTTTGGCGGAGTACTATACGCCTATGACACAAAGACTGGCGCATTACTATGGACTTATGGTAACGGCGGCGAAGGTAACAGTACTTTCAGCGGTCTTCAAACACCCTGGGGAAACTATCCACAGTTCATATCCAACACTG
>CAYPGY010000031.1:0-17692 GCA_964410435.1 uncultured Candidatus Bathyarchaeia archaeon | reverse complement strand
CACTACAAGACGAAGGCCATGCAGTGGAAGTAGTTGACGCTAAAGAAGCGCCCCAAAGCATCGACGCCTACGACTTAATCCTTGTCGGCAGCGGATTACGAGCTGACAAATGGACTAAAGAATCAGAGGCATTTGTAGCGAAAAACGCTTCTGCATTCAAAGCCAAAAAGCTGGCGCTATATGTTAGCTGCTCTATGGCTGACCGCAAAGACGAAGGCTACAACGTCGGCAAGAAACGTTACCTAGACGACTTCGCAGCAAAATACGGCCTCGCACCAATCGCGTTGGGCTACTTTGGCGGTTTGATGGATTTCAGTTACAGCCACGGCCTGCTGGTTGACATAATAGTGCGCGTTAACCGCCGTAACCTACGTAAAAACGGATTGGATACCGCCAGCGTTCATGATACACGTGATTGGGCTGCGATTGAAGCTTGGGGTCACGAAGTAGCCAAAATAGCCCAAAGTACAACTTAGCTTTTCTTTTTCCCATATTTTTAGCGTTTAGCCGTCCTGTAAAGGGAACTTGGCTAGTCCTTTTATCTGTAAACAGGTGAAAATAGTTATTAACTTGGAACATGTACGCATAGTCTAAAGTGTTGCCGTGGGATATAGAGCCTACCTGAGCAGCAAAATTGAAGTGAAAAGAGCCATGAAGTTTGAAAAAAGATTTGTCTTTGCTACGGTACTTGCGTTGCTTGCAGTGTGTACTTTAGCAGGTTTCGTCAGTGTAGCGACTGCTCAAACAGCAGAACCCTATACGCTATCAGTATCCAGTAGCAATAAGGGTGTAAACGAAGTTTCAACTTACACGATAGTTATCACTGGCGCTGGCTCATCAAACTTGACTTCCTTCAGCATCACCGTTCCAGCGGAATATGCCAATGTGGAGCAACCATCAGTATCCCCCTCATCATGGACTTGCACCTATAACGCCACCACACGCGTAATCAACCTATCCACCTCTGGCTCCCCATTATCCAACGGGGCGAGCGTAACCGTAACATTCGAAGCCAAGAACCCCATAACTGCAGGAACATACCAGTGGAGTTCACAGGCAACTGGCGCAGCAACCGCTGTAACCACAACATACACCATCGCAATTACATCAATCATTCCAGCAATAGAAATCTTCATAATAGCCGCAGCAATCGCGTTCCTAAACTCAGGCATAAACAGAATTCTAGTAGGCTACTTCATCGGTTGGGAACAATACCGCGTAATGCAGAAGGAAATGGCTGAGTTCCGCTCAGAACAAATGGCTGCAGCACGCTCAGGCGACCAAAAACGCATGGAGAAACTAAAGAAGAAACAATCCCAAATCACTAACATGCAGCAAAAGATGATGAAGCCACAGTTCATACAAATCGGAATATCATTCCTCTACATCCTCGTCTGGTTCCTCGTTCTTATACCAGTCTTCGGCCAAACAAGCATAGCCTACCTGCCTGGCTTCGGACCCCTTCCAGTAGTTTGGCTCTACCCGATATTCTCGTTCTTCCTAGCACTGCTATCACAACGGATACTCGGCATCAACCCAATAGAACACTAAGAAGTACCGCTGGAGAACCCAAAATATGCCCACTGAAGAAACCCGCCAAGCTACCCATAAAATGGTACTCTGTATTTCGGGCATGGCTGGAACAGGCAAAAGCACTTTAGCCAAGAAACTTGCCAAGAAATACAACCTCAAATACTACTCTGGCGGGGACGCACTGAAAGACTTGGCGAAGGAAGAAGGCTATGACATTTCAGTGGCTGGCTGGTGGGAAAGCGCAATCGGCCTACAATTTCTCCAGACAAGGCTAAGCGACCCCAAATTTGACAGGGCAGTAGACGACAAACTATTATCCTACGCCGATCAAGGCAACGTGCTTCTAGACAGCTGGACTATGCCTTGGCTGCTTAAAGGCGGCTACAAAATCTGGCTTGAGGCTTCTTTTGAGAGGCGCGCGGCTCGTGTAGCGGAAAGAGACGGCATGACCTACGAAGAGGCATTAAAGATGCTAGACGAGAAGGAGAGCCGTACCAAAGCAATATACAAATCGCTCTACGGCTTCACGTTAGGCGAGGATCTAACACCGTTTGACTTCGTCTTAGACACAGATAACCTGAATGCTAACGAAGTGTATGAGGTACTCTGTCAAGTCATCGATAAAGTAGTTGCATCAAGTAACCGCTGACTTCTTCAGTTTCTGAGCGGATAATTTACTAGAATAAAGTTTCAGACAGCTTAAAACTAAAACCAGACAATACTCCCTCGAGGGTAAAGTATAATTGAAGGGGAGATTGGATAGGCTAATCTATAACCTGTTGATATGCCTCTTTCTGGTTTTAATCGCCTTCTGCCTTGTCTTCTCTTACCGCCTCAGCGACCGCTTTACTTTAGCTTTAATAGTATTCAACGTTTTCTTCGCTTCACTGTTCTTCCAGTTAAACGGCAGTAAAATAACAAAAACAGTGATCATGGCCGCCGGTAACCTACTTGGGTTATTCTGGAGTTGGCTTTTTCAGAAACTCGCAATTGCAGGCTACAGCTTCTTCGGGGACTCCTCCAACGTTGTTTTCTCAATAATTTATCCTATCCTTACACTGCTATGGATGGTTCCCTTCTGGTCGATCAGTCTTAGTTTTTTACCTCAGTTAACCACTCATAAAGAGGCGGCAACATAGCGCATGTTTACCCCGATTCTTACTGCTTTTTTCTTATTAACCGTCGTTTTATTCGCCGCGTATCTAGTCCGCCATTACGTATTCACCCTAATAGTTCTAAGAGCAACAAAAAAATCCACCCAGCAAAAACCTCCTACAGCGTGCGGTTACGAACCAACCGTCTCTATCCTCATACCAGCCCACAACGAGGAAAAAGTAATCGGGGCGCTGCTACAAAAAATAGCTGAAACCAACTATCCGAAAACGAAACTCGAAGTAATAGCCATAGACGACGCTTCAAGTGATGATACCGGTAAAATCGCCGATGAATACGCAAAACGTTATCGCTACATCAAAGTGCTACATAGAACACCTGCGGAAGGCGGAAAAGGTAAACCGGCAGCTCTTAACGCCGCCTTAAAGGATTTGCACAACGAAATTGTCCTATGCTTCGACGCCGATTACACGCCACACCCTGACCTTGTACGCATACTTGCCTTAGAATTCGCGGATCCGACTGTGGGTGCTGTGCAGGGCCGACCCGTGGTTCTTAATGAACCTCAAAATGTCGTTACCAGATTGATTACGCTTGAGCGGATAGGCGGCTACAAGATTGATCAGCAAGCCCGTGAACTTTTAGGTTTGGTACCTCAATTCGGCGGTACCGTCGGCGGCTTCAGACGGAGCATCATATCGGCGTTAGGCGGGTTTGACGAGTCCATGTTAACCGAGGATACTGATTTGACTTTTCAGCTTGTCTTAGCCGGGTACAGAGTTCGGTATGTTGAGGCGGCTGAATGCTACGAGGAGGCTGTTGCTTCATGGGCTGCGTATTGGCGTCAGCGGACTCGTTGGGCGAAGGGGCACATGCAGGTTTGCTTTAAGCATGTGTTCGCTGTTTTGGGTAGTAACCGTTTGACTTTTAGGCAGAAACTCGATAGTGTGCTTCTTCTACACGTTTATTTTATGCCGTTGATATCTCTTGTTTCCTTGATTATCGGTGTTTACCTGTTTTTCGCTCACTTTGCCATAGCTGAGACGTTGTGGTTTGTGGTGCCTGTATCGATGTATAGCTTCGTGGGAAATTATGCTCCTTTTTTTGAAGTCAGTATAGGCGCATATCTGGATAAGAGACGACAGGTGCAGTGGCTCACGCCCCTTATGATTTTTTCTTTTCTGTTTAACATGCCGATCTGCGCTAAGGCTTTTCTGAGTTTAATCTTTGATAAACTTACAGGTCGCAGAGACCACTGGGTTAAAACCGAACACTTGGGGAATAAAACATGTTTGTAGAACCATTCCAAGTAGTATGCTTAATGTCTATATTATCCATCGAAGCCATAGCTGCCCTAGCTGTTAGTGTTGTTCTGCCTATTTTTTTAGTCTCGATGCTTTCCTTTATACCCGCAATTATCGAGTTGAAGCGACCCCGCGACGCCGGCCCCCGTGTCATTGTCCGTGCAGGCGCTACTTTTACTCCGCCTATTACTACGATAGATGTCGAAAAGCCGCTTATGGCACTCAAACCGATGCCTAAATTCTCCGTAATATTTCCTTTACTGGTTAACTTAGAAAAGTGATTACCGCAGCAGCATCTTTGCGTTTCGCCACTGATCCTTAGCTAAAGCAGCGTACCCTCGTGGACCAGTGTATAAGGAGTAAGCGATGTAGCAGAGGTAATTACACTGCGAACAGCCATTATAGAAGCTCCGCAGCTCCTTGAATTCGGCGCTTTTCCACTTAGCGGGTAAATCAAAAACTGAGCAAACATAGTTGTGGTGGTGGCAACCTGAGATTCTTCCGAGATGATCAATTACTAAAAAGTTCTGTAGCGCATGGCATTTCCAGTCTCGTTTCTCCTCTTCGCTGTAGAGGTCACGCATGGTCTCCATCAGTTTGGCGGTCATTAGTATTTTCTTGTTCTTCTTCTGCATTTCGATAAGCTGGTTGCAGAGGTCAATCATGCCTTGTTTGTCTGTTATGACGAATTCGTTGTTTGCTTTACCGATACGGAAGAGTTGATTGCTGTCTCTTGATGTGTCGTAGGAGTAGAGGCAGTACCAGACGGGGATACCTTTGCCCGTGAAGTAGTTTGTTATGTCTACGATTTCATTTAGGTTCTTCTGCGAAATAGTCGGGGTAACAGCGACTTTAACGCCTTCGCGGTGTAGATACTCAACGGTTTCCATGGCGTTCTTGAATGCACCCGGCACGGCTTTTATCTCGTCATTTTTCGCTTCGTTTAAGCTGTCAATGGATATAGCGACGAAATCCACCTTGCGCAATGCATCGACTTTTTTTGCTGCCATGCTTCCGTTGTCATATACTGTGGTGATGAATCGGTCTGCTGCGTAGTCGATGATTTCGTCAATGTCAGGGCGTAGCAGCGGGTCGCCGCCGGAGATGACGAGTTCAACAACGCCGACTTTTTTGAGTATATCCATCCCTTTTTTGATTTCGGCAGCTGACAGTTCCCGCTGGTCCTGTTCCTTCCAGACGTTGCAGCCGACGCATTTGTAGTTGCATTTTCTAGTAACTAGCCACTGTGCATGTTGTGGTTTGCCTCTAGAAAGCGCCCGTGATGCGATGGACGCTGTTTTTTTTATGCCTAACGCCAAACTGTCACTGCCAGTAACTTGATTGTTTAGAAGTATTCAAGTTGGCAATATAAAAACAATTATCACATTGCCCGATACGGCTTCAGCCACTATTAGCTTGATGGCTGTATCGGTTGGTTTAACTTTTTTAAGCATAGGCTAACCAAATAGTAACAGAATGAACACACCAAAGTCCCCCGCGGAAATCGACGTTGTACTATTAACAAAGAATAGTCAGCACATGCTACGCCGATGCCTAAACAGCGCCTACCGCAACGTGCCCATAAAGCGTCTTATAGTCATAGACGGCTACTCAACCGACCGTACCCTTGAAATCCTTGCGGGATTCAACTGCCGATACGGCAACGTAGAGGTTCACCAGATGGATGGTTCTCGGGCGGCGGCGAGGACCGAGGGTATCCGCAGAGTCAAAACGGAGTGGTTCATGTTCCTTGACAGCGATGTCTTGCTTTGTAAAGGTTGGTATCGGCGGGTGCAGGCTGATCTGGCGGAGGGCGTCGGTGCAGTTTGGGGGTTGAACATCGATAAGCTTCCCAGTATAGCTAATCCTTGGATTCTGCGATTTCAGGGAATCATCGCTCGGCAATGCTTCAAGCTCCGGGGCGGAATGCATGATACTCTGATCCTGAAAAAAGCGGTTGAGGGCATCCGCATCCCCGAGGAGCTGCACACCTACGAGGACGCCTATCTGGTGCGTTGGATAGAGAAGCAGGGTTACCGAGTGGCAGTTGCAAGTGATGTCTGCTGTCTGCACTGCAAGCCGCCGGACAGTTGGAATTTAAACACTGGGATCCAAGCGGGAATCACCGATTTGCAGTGCGGCTTGGTGTATTCGCATGTTTATGAGTATATGCTGTTTTATCCAGTGTTCTTTTTGTACTGGGCTATTCAGCTACCGCTAAACGGACTTAGGAACGATCTGCAGAAAAAATAGTTAGCCGCAGGGGAGATCACGAATTAATGCGACAGTGCCATCCATAGGTGGTCTGAAACCGGTCTCTCCAGTATCTCAGCCGAGTCGTCCGCGTGTACCAGCAACCGCTTGTTGGGGTTAGACGTGAAATCGCCTATTACGTCCGCGTATATGTGCTCAGCAGCGAGGGCTTCGATGATTTTTTGTGCCCACTCGGGGTCAGCGGCGATCAGCAGCGCGCCGGAGCCGATAAGTTGCAGCGGATCAATCTCGTAGTAGCGGCATATCTTTGCAGTTTCTGGTTCCACAGTGATCTTCTCCTGCTGTATCCTCACACCCAAGTTGGCTGCATCTGCCATTTCATGGATGCCGTTTAGGATTCCGCCCTCGGTTGGGTCATGCATCGCGTGTACTCCGCCGGTGCGGTATGCGGTTAAGGCGTCTTTTACGACGCTGATCTGGCTGTATAACGCTTTTGCGCCATCGATGAGTGTTTGGCTGAAGACTTTTCGTAGTTGCTCCTCGCGGTCTGTTGCCAGAATCGCGGTGCCTTCTATGCCCGCGGTTTTGGTTAGTATGATTTTGTCGCCTGCTTTTGCGCCGGCGGCGGTTACGTATTTTCCTTTTTCGGTTAAGCCCATGATGCAGCCGACGACTATGGGGCTTGTGATGGTTGGGGTGATTTCGCAGTGGCCGCCCACTATGGCGATGTTTAATTCTTTGGCGGCGTGGTGCATCTGGCTGCTTATGGTGTCGATGATTTTGCTGTCAGCGCCCGAGGGGAGCATGATGCAGCTGAAGAAGAATGCTGGTTCAACACCGAAGGTGGCGATGTCGTTGGCGTTAATGTTTATTGCTTCCGTTCCGATACGATCTACCGCGCCAGTTATGGGGTCCATGGATACGACGGCGTCTTTGCTGCCCATGTCTATGACTGCGCCGTCTAAGCCTGATGCTGGGCCAAGCGTGACTTCGCTTCTGAATGCGCCGAGGTTCTTGAATACGATGTCTTTTAGGATGTCAGGGGGAATTTTTCCGGGCTGAAGCTTCATAGATAATCACTTGTTAGAGGTAGCTTTTAAGCTGTGGGAACACCCGTAGCACGGCATGCATAACGGGTATTGCGATTACTAAGCCGACTAACATCTGTACGATGTTAAAGGGTACTTCAAGCAGGGCGAGTTCAGCTGGGTATCCCAATGCGAGGGTTTCGTAGAGGAAATATCCTGCGACCATTTCAAATCCGCCGACTATGATGGCTATGGTTGCGCAGATTGTTAGACTCTTGATTTTTTTATGTAATTGTTTGGTTAGGTAGCCGACGAGGAAGCCTTCTAATGCTTTGATCGCGAGGGTTCCGGGTGCGAATTGTGCCGCTACGAGTGCGTCAGCTATTGAGGCGCCTGCTCCTGCGATTAGGCCGACTAGTGGTCCGAAGAGAAGTGCGGCTACGTAGATGAGGACTTCTCCGAGGTTGAAGTATCCGCTTGTGGCTGGGATTGGGATAACGAAGGTTAGGGTAGCGACTGCTACCAAGGCTGCGAATATTGCGCCGAGTGCTACTTTGAGGGCTATTGAGTGGTATCTTTCTGTGGCTGTTTGGTTTTTCATTATTTTCTCGCCTGAATTATAACTCTGTTATTAGTGAAGTTGTTGTTATAGTAATGCTGTGGCTATACTAATCCGTTGAGGCTTTATTCTTGAGGTTTATGTTACAAACAGGATTTTATCGTTCTTAATGCAAGATGGCTTCGGTTAATCCATCTACAATTTGCTCGTCGCTAAACCCCTCTACATCGATTGTTATATCCGCGTATTTCCTGTAAAGCGGCAGTCTCTCCGCGAAAAGCGTCTCGAGACCCTTCTCTTTCAACCCTACAATACCTCTATCAGAGAAATCCGCCGTGCGCCTCTTAATCTCGTCTAGTGTTGCATCGAGAAATACAACTGTCGAGATGCTCTTTAAAAAATTCATGGCTTTCTCAGAGTATATTGCACTGCCGCCCGGCGAGATAACTATGTTGTCAGTGTCTGTTATGCTCAGTATGGCTTTCTCCTCCAGTTCAAGGAATTTTTTCGTTCCTGAGTCATCGATTAGTTGTTGAAGTGTCTTGCTATTGTTATTCTCTATGATTCTATCGATGTCAATAAAGCGGTAACCAAGCTGTGCTGATAAGAGACTGCCGATGCGTGTTTTCCCAACGCCTGACATGCCGATGAGAGTGATATTCATACAATCAATAATGCGTTATCGCTATTATTTTCACTTTACGCAACTATCGCGGTATCAACAAATATTCGATGGCTCTGAAGAAGGTGGACGCGCCTTTTTCAAACCCAGAGGGATCCTGTTCCCGCATTTGGGCTTTTAAATAATGTGGGTCTAACTGGAAATCGCAGTTGAGTAGGCACTGCTTCGGTAGGGAAAATTCTAAATCTAAGTTCCCTCAACTATTTGCCGTTGATGATTAATGTCTGAAAAAGTAGACGTAATTAAACTCCACAAAGACGCTCAAGCTTTAATGGAGAGCGGCAAATTTGCCGAGGCACGTGACCTCTTCGCTAAAGTTGCAGATCTCTACTACAAGGGTCAAAACTACTTTGGCTCAGCAGAAATGAACTATAAAGCAGGCGAATGCAGCAGCAACCTCAAAGAATACGAGAAAGCTGTTGAGTTCTACACTAAATCCTCAGATATCTCGTTTGCAAAGGGCTTTGAACGATACGGCATCTCCGCACTGGAAGGTGCAAGAGACGCGCATAAAGCGCTTGGCAACACTAAGGCTGTTGAGGAAATCAACGCTAAGATTGCCGAAATCAACAAGAAGAACGAGCAGCCAGAAGAAGACTCGTCTTTCTCGATATTCTCTTAAGTAAGCGAACCGTTTTTCGGTTCCCTTTTTCCTTTTCTGCCAACTCCAGTTCTTCAGTTGCTATTTTGGTCTTCATCTATGGCTAATAGCTTTCAATCCCTAAGTTTAATGCTAGAAAAGATTAAATCAACAAAGAAACGTCTCGAAATCATAGAAGAAACCGCAAATTATCTCAAAACGCTGGCTGCAGAAGAGCTTGAGCCAGCAGTAAACCTGATGATCGGCCGAGCTTTTCCCAAGTACAGCCAAAAAACCCTTGAAGTATCATGGTCGACACTGCAGCTTATTCTTGAGCAAATTGTAGTTTTCGACTGGAACATTTTCCAAGTGGCGATGGCGAAAACAGGCGACGTAGGCTCAGCCATAAAAATCGTACTGGAGAAGTCAAGGAGCAAACGTCAAATGCAACTAACCCAAACCCCTTTAACAATCCTTGAAGTCCGTCGGACACTCGACGCTATAGCCCAAACGCAAGGCGCAGGTAGCCGCGCCAAGAAAGAACGCCAAATCTCAGCACTCCTAAGCCAAGCATCACCAGTTGAGGCTAAGTACCTTGTCAAAGTCTTTACTGGCGAAATGCGCACTGGCTTACATGAGGGTTTGATGGAGCAATCAGTTGCTCGTGCCTTCGATGTTCCTCTTGCGAGGGTTCAGCATGCCGCTATGGTTTTAGGCGACATAGGCGAAGTCGCGTGGAAGCTGAAAACCGAAGGCATTGCATCTCTGGAGAAAGCAGAGTTCTGCGTTTTCCGCCCAGTTAAGCTGATGCTGGCCCAGACAGCCCAATCCGTAGATGAAGCCCTCAAGGAACAAGGCGGGGCATCAGCATTCGAGTTCAAGTACGACGGCGCAAGGGTGCAGATTCATAAGCAGGGACCAGCCGTCCGCATTTTCAGCAGGAGACTAACGGATGTCACTGAAAGCCTACCCGACATTGTCGAATTAGTAAAGCAGAATATCCATGCTGACACCGCAATAGTGGAAGGTGAAGTCGTCGCGCTCGACTCGGCAGGTTACCCGATTGCATTTCAGCATCTAATGCGCAGATTCAAACGCACAAAAGAAGTCAGCGATATGCGACAGAAAATTCCGCTTACCCTCTACCTCTTTGACGTACTTTTCCTCAACGGCGAAAGCACCATCGCCAAACCCTACACGCAACGAAGGCAACTTTTAGCTGAAAACGTAGGAAAAATTGCTCTCGCCAACCAAATAATCACCGCCGCCGCAGCCAAAGCTCAAGCATACCTAAAAGAAGCGCTCGCCGCAGGCCACGAAGGCTTAATGGCTAAAAAACCTGACAGTCCATACACGCCAGGGCGTAGAGGCAAACGGTGGCTAAAAATCAAAACAACCCTCGAGCCACTTGACCTAGTCATCACCGCTGCAGAGTATGGTTATGGCAGACGCAGAGAATGGTTATCCGATTATTACCTTGGCGCAAGAGACCCCCAAACAGGCGAGTTCTGGGATGTAGGTAAAACTTTTAAGGGCTTAACTGACGCTGAACTCACCGATTTAACCATGCGCCTCAAGGAAATCGCGGTATCCCAGCAGGGTCACAAGGTCACTGTTCTACCCACAATCGTTGTGGAAGTCGCCTACAACGAGGTACAGCAGAGCCCCAAATACAAGAGTAGAATGGCGTTGCGCTTCGCCAGAATCACCCGCATCAGAGACGACAAAACCCCCGAGGAAGCCAGCACAATTGGGAAGGTTAGGCAAATCTTTGATAGTCAGTTCCGCGTTAAAGGCAAATACAGCGCCAAAGAGGCATAAGATGGATAAATCAAGTATAGAAGAGTTCTCAAAGGTCTTCTACAGTCGGCAGCTTATGATTGAGCAGTTGGGTGCCGATGGTCAAGAGAAGCTCTCGGAAGCCCGAGTCGCAGTAGTGGGCGTTGGCGGTTTAGGATCCGTCTGCTCGCTTTACCTCGCATTGGCAGGTGTTGGCTACCTGCGCCTAATCGACCATGACACAGTTGCAATCCATAATCTGCATCGCCAGATTCTCTATTGCGCCGACGAGGTGGATCAGCCGAAAGCGGAAGTCGCAGCCAAGGTGCTCAGAGAAAAGAATCCGCTGATAAAAGTCAACGCCGTAATCGAAAAAGTAGATGCGTTAAACGTTGAGTCATTGATAGAAGACGTTGACGTGGTGGTTGACTGCTTGGATAATTTCCAGACCCGATACATAGTTAACCGTGCCTGCGTAAAACTGGGTATACCCTACGTTTTTGCTGCCGTTACCTGCTTAGAGGGTAACCTCGCAATCTTCAACCCGCCTGATACAGGCTGCCTGGAATGCACAATGCATAAACACAAAGAAAACTCGCCGAAAGGGATTTTTGGAATAATCGGCGCATCCGCGGGCATAATGGGCAGCTTGGAAGCCCTTGAAACCATCAAATTCATCGCAGAAGTAGGCTCAAACCTGTCAGGCAAGATGCTTGTCTGCGACTTCACAGACATGAGTTTCATGACTGTACCGCTGCCCAAGAACCCCAACTGCACCGTCTGCGGCTCCGTCTAAACGGTTAGGGTTAAGCCGAAGACGGCGATTTCAACATATAGCACAATCGACGCCACCAGTACCTCCGCCACCGAGAGGACAGCGCCCACTTTCAAGTAGCTCTTAAGGCTGATGTTGACGCCTTTGCGTTTCATGATTTCAAGCCACATCAGAATCGCCAGAGAGCCCAGCGGGAAGAAGTGTGGCCCCAAGTTGTTGCCGATGATGTTTGAGAACACCAGCGTAGTTAAGGCCTCACCGTTTAACGCTACTGTGGCGGCGATGCCTTCGATGGATACTAACCCGAGGATAGTCATAGGCCAATTGTTCATGAACGACGCGCCGATCGTGACGATTATGCTGGGTACAAAAACGCTTAGAACCGAAGGCAAGCTGCTGGCTTGAAGAAGCGCCGATGACAGAATCTCGGTTATTCCCGCGTTAGCTAAGCCCTCCACGACGATAAAGATGGCGAGCATAAAGATGACTATATCCCAGTTGATGTCTCGGGCTAAGCTTTTGAGGCCTTTGCGTTCTCCGCGGATGATTTCACCGTTAAGGCTAGCCATGTAAACTGCTAAGAGGAAGACCGCGCCCGAGCAGATGACCGCCGAAACTGGGATGCGTGCCATTGAAGCGGCAACGTAGCCCACGTCGATGGCGACCAGTGTTGCGATGCAGACCTTGAGTAGCTGCGGCTTAATCGGCGAGGACCACGCTAATATATCGACAGCGGTTGTGTCGTAGCTTTTTGGGATTTTCTTGCGGAACATTAGATAGACGATTGCTAGGCTGCTTGTGATTGTAGCAACAGCGATCGGCGCCATGAATATGAGGTGGTCGATGAAGGTGTAGCCGAAGAAGTCTGCGCTTAAGATGTTGATGGGGTTGCTTGTGATAAGCGGCATAGCGGCGGTGTCGGCGATCAGGCCAGCGGCGAAGAGGTACGCGAGGCGGCCTTTGCCGTCGATTTTCAGTTGACTGATTATTTCTAGCACGATGGGTGTGAGGATTAGGACTGCGCTGTCGTTGGCGAAGAGTATGCTGACTGTCGCTGTCAAGAGCGAGATGTAGATGTAGAGCCGCAGACCGCTGCCCCTCGCTGCCCTGACCACTTTGAGAGCCGCCCATTTGAAGAAGCCCATAGCATCCAATATCACCGAGAACGCGACGATGCCGATGAACGCTAATGCGGCATCCCAGATGTCCAGAAAGGACTCGGCGGCCTGTCCCAACGATACCGTGCCAAGTAGGAGCGAGGCAACTGCGCCTATGCCTGCCGCGTAGCCCAGCTTGATGCCCCGTGGCCGCTTAATCATCAGAACCAAAGTTAGTGCAAATATCAAGAGCGCCGCAGCGGCTACGTAGTCCAAAGAGAGCCTCGCATACCAATGCAGGCGCTCAATTCAGCTATAAAAGAATAGCTAACCAAACAGGGCAGAATTAAAATACAAAATTGGTAAAAACAAGAAACAGAAAGAGGAAGAAAAGAGTTGGTTTACTCTTTCTTTTGTCTGCTTGGGCGTAGTGAACGCACGGTTTCGCCTGCGCGCCACATTTCGCTTTGGCCCATCGCCTTGAGTTCGTCAGCTAGTTTCTGGCGGTAGTCAGGCGCTTTGCTCTTCTCGAGCACGATGCGTGTTTCTTCGCCTGCTGCTGTTAACTCGTAGAGGCTGTCGAATACTGGTTGTGTTGCGCTGCGGAAGCGTTCTTTCCAGCGGAGTGCGCCGATGCGTGCTGTTTCGCTGCAGTTGTTGTACATCCAGTCCATGCCGTTCTCGTCGACGAGGCGGATGAGGCTCTGTGTGAGTTCTTCGACGGTTTCGTTGAAGGCTTCACTTGGGCTGTGGCCGTTTGCGCGTAGAGTGTTGTATTGGGCTTCTAGTATGCCTGCGAGTGCACCCATCAGTGTGCCGCGTTCGCCTGTTAAGTCGCTGTAGACTTCTTTCTCGAACGTTGTTGGGAAGAGGTATCCTCCGCCGATGGCGATGCCGAGTGCTTTTGCGCGTTCTTCAGCTTTGCCTGTTGCGTCCTGGAAGACTGCGAAGCTGCAGTTGATGCCTGATCCGTCAACGAAGTTGCGGCGTACGCTTGTTCCGCTGCCTTTTGGCGCGACTAGGATGACGTCTATGTCTGCTGGTGGGATAACGCCTGTTTGGTCTTTGTAGACGATGCTGAAGCCGTGGCTGAAGTAGAGTGCGTCTCCTTTTTTGAGTGTAGCTTTCACTTTCGGCCATACTGCTTTCTGGGCAGCGTCGGTTAGAAGGAACATTTTGATTGTGCCTTTCTTTGCGGCTTCTTCGAGTGGGAACAGGTTTTCGCCTGGAACCCATCCGTCAGCGACTGCTTTGTCCCATTCTTTTTTGAATACGCCTTCTTTTTCTTGTCCGATGATTACTTTTATGCCGTTGTCTCTCATGTTAAGCGATTGGGCTGCACCTTGAATACCGTAGCCCAAGGAAACGACGACTTCGTCTTTTAGGACTTTTTGGGCTTTTGCCACTGTAAATTCATTTCTGGTGATGACGTCTTCTTTAACGCCACCGAAATCCATCTTTACCATTTGTGTAATTCCTCGCCACTCCATCTAGCATACGCATAATTAAGAATTTTGCAGAAAAACAGTCAAGATCAGGGTACAAAGCGGATGCAAAGGCGAAAAAAGGGTTTTAGATTATTTTTAGCCTTTTTTCTATGATATAGAACATTACGTAAACGATTATGCCTAAAAGTATCAATGCTACCCCAATAAACAAATCCGCTAAAACTATTGATGCTATGCCTGCTATTATCAAGATTAAACCCAAGATGCCTAATATAGCAAGGTAAGTGAGTGAAGTTTTATCCACTTGTTCTTCTTCAGGTGTCTCCTCTTCGGAGGTTATCTTAGGCTTCTGCTTCTGTCTGGGTTTAGGCATTGCTGGTCACAGAAAGGAAAACGCGGCGGAGTAAAAACTTTTTCTGCAATGCTACTCGCATAGTTGCATTTAGAAGCGAAGCTGCTGAGCGAATAAAAATGGGTTGCGACCATGCTTTGCTGCCTGTGTGATTCGAGTTCCAAACTTATCTCAATCAAAAAAAATAATTGCCTGCCACATCTGGATTTTGCTGATTACCTGTTAACAATAAACTTAAGCAAAAAACGCAATATCGCTAAACATGGACCTAAAACTTACAGCTGACCTCGTCGGCCCATGCGGCATGAACTGCGGACTATGCAAAGCCTACCTCGCTTACAGCCGAGGCATACCTACACAGAAGGGAAAAGTGTCACATTGCAGCGGCTGCCGAGCCCGAAACAAGAACTGTGCATTCGTAAAACGCGATTGCCCCCAAAAAGTGGGAAAAAACCTGTACTCCTGCAGCGAATGCACAAACATGCCATGTGAAAAATTAACCAAGTTAGATGAGCATTACCGTATACGTTACGGCGTAAGCTTCATTGAGAATCTAAAGATGATCAAGGAAAAAGGGATGGATGAGTTCCTGAAGAGCCAAACCGAAAAGTACCGTTGTCCAAGCTGCGGCGACATCGTTTCAGTGCATGACGGGAAATGCTATAAATGCAGCTATCAGGGTCCCAAGCCTAAAAGTCTGGACCAGAAATATCGCTGGGTGCCAAACCGCAAATAACTGATAGAAGAGTAAATGCGCTTATGCCTTCTTCTTAGAAAATATTTAACATTGCCCAAGCCAGATTTAATGCCCGCTTAGTTGTTGCTCTCCTGCTACCACATACCCTTATATCCGCTGCCAAACGAATTGTTAATAGAATAAGGGTCAAGTTTTGAATAGGGTAAACCTTAAGCAGCGGTCGCCATCGGTTTATGCCGCCGACCACTCGGCGCCTCCTCCGCAGCTAGAAACTATATTGTTAAACGATGCGTTAATTCTAAGTGGACACCAACCAACCCTTCTTCCTTACCCCGGCTTTTTTTACCGAATGTTCCACTCAAACATCATGGATATCTGTCCCTACGACCCCTTCAGCTGTCACAGCGACCGATATCAGCATCGCGTTAAAATCGGTACCGACTACAACTGGCAATGGCTAACTCTTCCCGTTGAGGCACATAGTGGCTGCTCAATTATGGATGTGAAACTAAAAACGCACCTCTTAAGCGAGCGCTGGAGTATACTTGAGCAAGTATACAAGAGTTACCCGCTTTGGCCAAGTTATCAAGCAGAATTAAAAGAGATTTTCTTTGGGTATAACCGCCTCTGGGAGCTTAACCTGCGTCTTATCATGTGGATGCGTGACCTACTACGAATCAGAACTTACCTATCTATTTCCTACGCCGCAGAAGGCGGTGACACAACGGAGCGTGTAGCCTCCCAATTCGCAAAGTATGGTGCAGTGATCTATCTAGCTGGCAAAGGCAGCGTGGAGTACCTCGATTTGCAGAAATACGGGCGTTTAACCTGCTCGACAATCGCTATCGTGACTTATACGCCTCCTGAGCCCTACTCGACGGTTTCGATGCTGACGCCCATCATGTTGTATCCGCCTGAGGAAGTCTTAAGCCAGTTAAACATCGTTAGGGCGCCGATAAAGGTGATTATTAACGGTGCAGAATACAGCGCCGTCTACCTAAACAGTTAACCGACTTATCTTTGCACTCTCGCTGATCAGTTTGTTTAAATTTGAATAAAAAAAGCTAACTCTACACTTTATTAATTATCTGTAGGTTGAAAAACGCCAATGGGGAAAAATCGAGCGAAATGGTGAAACTGCACTTACCATCGAAGAAGCAATCAAGATGGGACCGTCCGTAATTACTACTTTAGTTGAATTTCATAAGGAAAGAAAAAAAATTTTCAAGATAAGCAGAAGCTTAACTTGCTAATTATGCCTTAATCAGTTTGAGGTAAATTGCTTTTGCCGAGTAGAGCCTGTTTTCTGCCTGCTCATAAATCACTGACTTCGGGTTCTCTATTGCGTCAGCGCTGATTTCGTAGCCGCGGTGGATAGGCATATCATGCATGACGTATGCGTCGCTGCCTTTGAGCAGTTCAGCGTTGATTTGGTATGGCATCATGAGTTTGATGCGTTTCTCTTTTTCAGCCTCGAATTTGGGGTCTGTGAAGAATTCCATGTCAATCCATGTGTCGGTATAGACGAAGTCGGCGTCCTTGACGGCTTCCTTTACGTCCAAAGTAGTTTCCCAGAGCTTAGTTTTCTTTGCTTCTGAAAGGATTTGCTCGTCTCGGGCTGCCTCGTTAAAAATCGGTGTAACGGTGGTTATTTTCATGCCTGTCTTGGTGCAGCCCTCAATCAGCGAATTAGTCACGTTGTTGTGGACGCCGATGTAGACCAGCTTTGCGCCCTTGAGTTTGCCCCGTTTCTCTTTAACGGTTATCAAGTCGGCGAGTATCTGGCTTGGGTGATACATGTCGTCGCAGCCGTTAATTACGGGCACACGGGAAGCATTCATCATCTTCTGTACATCTGAGTCGTAGAGTAAGCGTGCCATAATGCAGTCAACGTTTCGGGAGAGGTACTGTATTTCATCGGAAATGTCTGCCAAAGCAAAGTTGGTGGATCGCCAGTCAATGTAGAGTGCGTGGCCGCCTAGCTGTGTCATGGCGACTTCAAAGGAGACGCGGGTGCGTGTGGATGTTTTCTGGAATATGAGTGCTGCTGATTTGCCCTCGAAGGTTTTCAGGTATTTTTTGGGGTTAGTTTTGACTTCTATTGCTGAATCCACGAGTGCTTCGAGGTCTTTGCCACTTAATTCTTTGAAGTTAAGCAGATGCATCTATTTTTTGCCTTCAGGTAGGCTTGAATTAAGCATGCAATAATAAGCTTTATGGAATGCTATTAATCAGTAAGCTATTGCTGTCCAATTTGGTTTCTGTTAAAGGTTCATCTGCCGCATTTCTTCTACGGTTTTTTCTTCTGTGATGTGGTAATTACCGTAACTCCTTTCACTCGCAGTTCCGCAGCTTGCTAACTGATAAACCTGTTTTGCCACGCTTTTCTAAAAGGTATCTGCCAGTGAAGAAGCGTTGTTTTCCGTTTTTGCAGGTTGTACTATCGCCACAACCAGCAAGCAACCTAGGCCAGAGTCTGAACAAAAAAAGCAATCTTCTGCAAAAAGTTTAGGAAGATGATGTAGCAGCGC
>CAYPGY010000030.1:0-17759 GCA_964410435.1 uncultured Candidatus Bathyarchaeia archaeon | reverse complement strand
TCGGACTATTGCATGCTCCGGTAGTATAGTCCGGTCAAGTATACCGGCCTTTCGAGTCGGTGACCCGGGTCCAAATCCCGGCCGGAGCACTATTCTTACTTACTTCTTATCCATGTGCTTCGTCTGATCTTTTATGCTCCGAATTCTTATGCCTATCAAGCTGGCTATGCGTATGGAAAGTTTTACCGCATATCTCGTATAGAAGATCAGTTTTTGGTTTAATGTCAAACGGCTCCTCCGCAACGGGCGGCGCCTTAGGTAAATTTGATCTACAGGGGAAAAAGGTATTGTATTGATAAAATTGTAACTTTCAAAGAATAGCCTGTTTGCTACGTGATAAAGCGGTGTTGTTGCAGCTAAGCAGCTACAAAGAAAAGAAGAGAGGAGAAATGTTAGGGTGGTGGGAGCGGTTTTCCGCAGCTGGGGCAGAAGGTGGCGTTTGCGTCTACTGGTGAACCGCAGTTGGGGCAGTACCTTGTACCTGCCGGTGGCGGGGCTGTGTATGGTTGGCTGTAGGGTTGCACCGGCGCTATCTTCATCGAAAAGAAGGCGATTGCAAGAATTAACCATGCGATCCAGACTAGTATCAAGCCTACTGCTATGATTGTTAGGATTGCACCCCACCATAGTAGGTTGCCTGCTGTTCTGAACATGTTTTCTCCTGAGCGGTCTGCTAGGGTGTTGAATGCTCGTCTGAGGTTCATTGCCATCAGCAGGTAGAAAACGAATGCTACGATCAAGACGACGATAGTTAATGCAAGTAATCCAACCGCTGCGAAGACACTGTCTACAGAGGGGGCGATGGTGAACCAGCTGAAGAACGACGTGAATGAGAAAGCTGAAACCGCGATGATGCCGATGATGCCGAAGATTAAGCCTTTGAATGCGTGTCCATAGATGGTTTGGTCCTTGTAGTAGTCTGATAAGCCCTTGAGACCGATGAATAGCAGGATGATGCCGATGATGCCGATTACTGGAACGAAGCTTAGGAATAGGAGCAATGCACCGATTGCCGCTAACATTTTACTGGAGTCTACGTTACTACTCAATTCTAAAATCCTCAACTAGAAAGTCAGTAGTTAGGGAAATAAAAGCTTTTGCAGACAACTCAGCGTTCATCCGCTTGCCCCAATAAAGCGCATGAACCCAACAGTAATTAAAGCGAACATACATTGTGAAAACTGGGAAGAACACCACTTTGACAGCTAACATAAATCAGACTTACAGACAACTCTTAGAGAAAACCAAAGACGCTATGGTTCTCTCCACAGCCGAGGGAGTAATCAACTGGGACATGGAAACCATGATGCCCCCAAAAGGGGTGCAGCAGCGGAGCGAACAACTGGCTCTGCTTAGCCGCATCCACCATAAACTCGCTACAGACCCCGAAATCGGCAAATTACTAGCTGAAATCCAAGCCAGCCCACAGTACAGCGCCATGGGGGAAGCTGAGAAACGCAACATCTACCTTATCAGCAAGAGCTACCGGGAGCAGACCGCGCTTCCCGAGAAGCTTGTCGGCGAATTAGCGAAGCAGCAAGCCATCACGGTAAACATGTGGAAGAAAGCTAAAGCTAAAAAAGACTTCAGCCTCTACAGAGCTGACCTGCAGAAGCTCTATGAGCTTAATTTGCAAGCTGCCGAGATTCTAATGAAGGTTAAGGAAACCAAGACGCCCTACGAGGCGCTAATCGACACCTATGAGCCTAAAATGTCAGCGCAAACCATTACAGGAACCTTCAACGGTCTCTTAGCGGGGCTTAAACCGCTAATAGAGAAAGTGGAAGCGGCAGAGCAACCTTCAAGCGACTTCCTCAAGCAACCCGTGCCTATTGAGGAACAGCGTAAAATAACCCAGCTCGTCACCCAGACACTCGGCTACGATACTGCTTCACCCAATGCAGGCGGCAGAGTAGACGAAACCGAGCATCCCTTCACCACAGGCTACTATGAAGACGTACGCATAACCACACATTACCATCCAGATGATTTCACAAGCTCATTGTTCTCTGTGCTGCATGAAGCTGGGCACGCGATTTACGAGCAGAACCTCAACCCAGACTGGATGTATCAGCCGATAGGCAGCCCATGCAGCTATGGTGTGCACGAAGCCCAATCCCGCGTCTACGAAAACATCATTGGGCGCTCCAGCGAATTCTGGAAGGGTTTCCTCCCAAAAGTGAAGCAGCTCGCGCCTTCCCTAGAAAACATAGAGCTGGGTACCTTTGTTAAAGCCATAAACACTGTGAAACGCTCCAAAATCCGAATTGAAGCAGACGAAGTCACCTACAGCATACACATAATCATCCGCTTCGAACTGGAACGCGACCTCTTCGCCGGCAAAATCAAAATCGACGAGTTACCGCAGGTATGGAACCAGAAATACAAAGACTACCTCGGCGTAGACATCAAAGACGACTCTGAGGGTGTCATGCAGGATACACATTGGGCAAGCGGCCTCTACGGTTACTTCCCAAGCTACGCGCTGGGCAATATCTACGACGGACAAATCCTAGCCGCGTTAACCAGAGATACGCCTGACTGGCGTCTTAAGCTGTCTCAGGGAAACCTTCAACCTGTACATCAATGGCTGAAAGAGAACATTCACAGCAGAGGAGACATACTCGAGCCAGAAGAGCTAATCAAGCAGGCAACAGGATCAAATATGGATTCAAAACCCTTTATCACTTACCTGAACCAAAAGTACAGTCGCCTCTACGGATTCTGAGGTGAAGGCGGTGCTGGAACCTCACAGGTTTCCTTCTTTGTTAACTCATGATAAATGTAGAGTAGGAGGTAAGCTGCTACTGCACCTATGCACATGTAGATGCCGCCGTAACCAACCGTGGCATTCCAAGTATTGGCGCCGACGAGGAAAAGCACGAAGCCGACAATGAAAACCGCCAGCAGCAACCAATCAATCTTTTTCATCGTTGTTCCCCGATAGATTAGAGATTCCAATGCAAGCCTTGCCATATAAAGATTTACAGAAGAAGCCGCCGCACCCTGAACCGCGCCTAAAAAATGTCGAATCAAATCGACAGATATTCGCCAAAATGGCATGAGCTTAGCAGAATACTCCGCCAATAACCCGACATTTTTATATACAAGCTGGAATACACACACCGCTGAGGTTGAATCAATGTCGGGTGTAGAGGCAAAAAAACCAAACTCACGCGAGGAATTTGTAAAATTACTTATTGAAGCAGCAAAAAAAGAAGTCGGCTCTAAAGGCAAACCGACAAAACCGACAATCATCGGTACAGCAAAAGAAATGGACATTCACAGAGACACACTTTACTCATGGCTTAAGGAATACAATGTCGATTTCAAAGAAATCGCAGATAAGATGCCGACAGCCGGTGACGAAGCAGACCAATTCAGCGGCCCAATTTACTTAATCGGCGAGTCGCTGGTAGGTGAAGGAAACGAGGTTGCACACGTTGACCTCATGGTAGGCGACAAAGCAGGCCCAGTAGGTCAAGCATTCGCCATGGGATTAACCACACTCTCAGCAGGCCACACACCACTGCTTGCAGTCGTGCGCCCCAACCTGCCGCCTAAGCCACACACGCTCATCGTGCCAAAAGTCACCGTCAAGAACATGGAGGACACAGGTAAAATCTTCGGTCCAGCACAGGCAGCAGTCGCTAAAGCCATTGCAGACGCAGCAGAAGAAGGCGTTATCCCAGCGTCAAAACTAGACGAATGGGTTGTCGTTGCCAGTGTATTCATCCACCCACAGGCAAAAGATTACCGCAAAATCTACCAGTACAACTACGGCGCAACCAAGATGGCGCTGCAGCGTGCACTCAAGAAGTACCCAACCCTAGACAAAGTTAACTACGATAAGGATCGTGCAAAGCACCCAATCATGGGCTTCAAAGTTCCACGCCTATGGAGACCACCATACCTACAAATTGCACTTGACGCACCAAACCTTGAAGGCGCAAAGAAAGTCATCGAGCAGCTACCGGGCAGCGACAGAATCATCCTTGAAGTCGGCACCCCCATGATCAAACGCTACGGCACACGCGTAATCAACGAAATCAGAGAAGCAGCCAAAGACAAATTCGTCATCGCAGACCTAAAAACCCTTGACGTCGGCAAAGTCGAAGTTGACATAGCATACGAAGACACCGCAGACGCAGTTGTCGCAGCAGGCCTAGGCCCAGCAGAAACATTGGACGCAACAGTACAGGAAGCCAGACGCCTAGGAATCTACGCAGTAGTAGACATGCTAAACGTCGATGACGTCCTCGCCAAGCTAAAGTCACTTAAGGACTTCCCAGACATCGTTATCCTGCACAGAGGCATCGACCAAGAAACAGGCAGAAGCAGCGGCTTAGAACGCATAAAGATGATCCGCGAAGCATTCCCCAACAAGAAATTCCTGATCGCAGTCGCAGGCGGCATCGTACCGGAAACAGCCAAAGAAGCACTTGAGAAGGGCGCAGACATCCTCATCGTCGGCAGATACGTCACCCAGTCACGGGACGTTGAACGTGCAGTCCGAGACTTCCTCGAATTGACACCAGCCATGCGTGAAGACATCGACCTATACAGAGTACACACAGAATAAACAAGAAATACGGGCATGAGCTCGTAATTATTTTTCTTTTTTTTGATTCTGATTCTAATTCTAAGTATTAAAAAAATCTTTATCTTTTCAATAATGATCAATTTTCGGTAATGGTTTAAGGATGGCAGATTAATGAAATTATTCCACTTTTTCTTTTTTCTATTCACAGTAAGTCTTTGCATAGCCTCAATTTTCGTGTTCACTGGTATCTATTTAGCCCAACAAACTGGTTATGGTGATGCCTTGGAAGCGTACAAGTTACAGGATAAACCTGAGCAGTATTTCGTTTTGGACAATCCTGATCAATATGTCATGAAAGCCCTATCCTATCCTAACAGCGTCGTTTTTATTGACTTGGAAAAAACCCAAATCGATGACATAATTCAAAGCAGAGGTACCAACAATTTCTCTTTTAATGGCTCTTACTATAAAATTCAGTTCTTATCTGTAGACCCAGCCGTTTTCGACCACTTAGGATTATTGATAATCACTTGGATTATATGGGGAGTAGTGGCGAGTGTCATCACCATCTTCAGCTACAAGAAAAGAGTAAAGCGGTAAAATAATAGTAAGAATCTTTGGATTGAAACGCACCCAAGTTCAGAATAAACCAAGTTGCGGGTTTAACTCTCGCCTTAATTTTTTCTTTTGGATTATGGGTTGCTTTTGCGTTTTAGAACTTATAAAAATCACTTCAGCCAAACAGCAACATAGCCCATACGCAGAACATAGAACAGGAGCTTCTGCAGAGTCAGCTGTTAGAAGATAATTAAAGGGGGCTAGCCGCCATTATCTTCTAATCTGAAATTATTTGAAGCTAACAGTAAAATTGAATCCGTTGGTTGTACTATCGCCTCAACCAAACCGCAACCCAAACCAGACCCAGAACCAAAAAAGCAATCTTCTGCCAAAACTTTTCATTGATGATGTAGCAGCGCCGTGTTCCCTTCTTCTACTAATTTAAAATTTATTTTTTGATCTAGTTACTTGAATGCTTTTATGACCACGAAGGCAACAAGGAACAGTAGTCCCGTAATAAAGAACACTAAATCGTAGCTCAGCGTTGCAGCGATAAATGGTCCTGCGAGTGCGCCGATGGCGGAGCCTAAACCTACCATGCCGTCGAAGAGGCCGGCTTTTCCCTCGGGGATAATCTCCATGGACAACGAGAGCATCATAATGTAGTACATTGCATACGAGAACCCAAGGATGACTAGTATTATACAGGTCATCACTGTTGGGAGGAACATGTACATGACGACCCCGGTTAAGCCGAACAAAAGCAAGCTTCTGAGAAGTATGTACCTTGGCATGCTTTTGCGGATATCCATAGAGTTTGCTTTGCTGCGGATCACAAAGTAACCTGCGGTGGCGCCGATGGAGTTGAGGATGTAAGCGAGGTAAACATATTCTGATTGACCGCCGAAAACTTCCTGCAAGTAAACAGGCAATGGAGTGAAAAATATGCTTGTCGCAAGCGAAAACAGCACGATTGCAATGGCAAACGCCGAAAAGCGATCCTGCCTAAGCGATCCATCCCAGCGAAGGCCATCCATAAGCCGCGCGGAACCCTCGAAGCCGCGGTTACTAAAATCCAGCTTACGCTCAATACTAACAAGCCTTCGCTCAAAAATCATCAATGGATCAGCAATAAGGCAAACCGCCAACACCAAAGCAACAACATTTAGAGCGCTGCAGAGGTAAAAGGAGTAGTTCGCAAGCACCGAAAACGCTATAGTTGTCCCAAACATCACCATGCCGGCGGCTAAGCCCACGATAAAACCGATTTCTGTTAAGCCCTCATAGAAGCCGAAGGAGCGTTCCCAGTTGTTGCGGCTATAATGCTCTGTTACCAGCACGTTCTTGGGCGATTCATGCGCTACATGCAGAAACTGCATAGCCACGTAGAGACCGACAAAGACCAGCATGTTCTGGGCAAATGGCAACGTCATGAGGAAAAGAATCAGCGCTATCGAAGCAAACGAAAGCAGAATAAACCTCTTGTAATGCCGTGTTTTATCACAGAGGTAACCCCACAAGTAGGATGCGGGGATCGAACAGAAAATCGCGATAGCCGTCATTACACCGAGCGCCAAAAGCGGCCCGCCAAGAATACTTGTATCCCGGAAGGTAATGACATACAGCGGTATGAATACTGTTAACAAACCGAAGGCCATATCATGGAAGAAAAATCCAAGCCGCCACATGCGGAGACAACGACTTAAAGGTAATATTATAACATTGTTCCAAAAAAACAAGCATTTGCACTATAGGCAGGCAAACAGTAAGGCAGTAACTAAATAGCTAAATTGAAAACTTCCATAACAACTACGAAGGCAATCAACTCCCAAAACCCAGAACTCGAGATTGCAGTTGAGGGCTCGCATCGGGTAATGTCAAGAGATTCAAAAACAGCAATAAATGATATAAAGTCATTTTTGGGCTAAATCCTTAATAGAGAGATTTTCAACTTCATATGCGCTGGAGACAATATTCAATGGCAAAGTTCAAAGTCATAGTTTCCGATCCAATATCGGGAGCATCAAAAGTAGTAGAACTCGAAGAAGGACGCGCAAGCCCACTTATCGGTAGAAAACTGGGCGAAACATTAGACGGCGCGGCAGTCGATTTACCAGCTTACAAAGTTCAAGTTCTAGGCGGATCCGACAAAGATGGCGTACCCATGAGAGCCAACGTTCACGGCGGTGTCCGTAGAGCAGTTGTTCTCAGTGGCGGAGCAGGCTTCAAACCCAAAAACAAAGGTCAGCGCAAACGGAAAGTTGTCCGCGGAGACATCATCACTGATGAAATCGCTCAGATCAACATGAAAATTGTTGAACGCCCAGCCGGCGCAGCACCGATTCCTAAACCTGCACCTAAGCCTAAAGAAGAAGCTGCGGCACAGGCCTAATTTATCGGCTACGTACATGCTTAAAACTTATAAACTCCCTTAATTAATTCCTTTTATTCATCCAGTATTTATCGAGACTAAAGAAGAAGAAGACTATGAGTAACCCCTCCAAGGCGCCTCTCCCGAAACAGCCCGAAGTCAACATCGGAACGATTGGGCACGTTGACCACGGTAAAACTACCCTTGTTCAAGCATTAACTGGTACGTGGGCTTCACGTCACAGTGAAGAACTTAAACGTGGCATCACCATCAAACTCGGCTACGCAGACATGCCGATCTACAAATGCCCCAAGTGTCCAGAGCCAAAGAATTATACTATTCACCCAGTCTGTGAGAACTGCCAGAGCCCCGCAGAGTTCGTCCGCGCAATAAGCTTCGTAGATGCACCGGGACATGAAGCCTTGATGGCAACTATGTTAAGCGGCGCAGCAATCATGGATGGTGCCATACTTGTTATTGCAGCTGATGAACCTTGCCCGCAGCCCCAAACCCGCGAGCACCTCGCAGCTGCTGAAGTGAGCGGTATCAAAAACATTATTATCGTTCAGAACAAAATTGACATCGTTGACCAGAAGCGAGCACTAGAAAGCTACAAGGAAATCAAAGCCTTTGTCAAAGGCACAGTAGCAGAAAACGCCCCTATTATTCCCATCTCTGCGCAGCGTATGATCAACATAGACGTCCTCTTAGACGCCATACAAACAATTATACCTACACCGCACCGCGACCCAAACCTAGCACCATTGATGTACATCATCAGATCCTTTGACATTAACAAACCGGGAACAACCATCGACGGCTTAGAAGGTGGAATCATAGGAGGCACCATAGCGCAGGGCAAATTCCAAGTCGGCGAAGAAATCGAAATTAGGCCAGGCATAATGACTGAACGTGAAGGTAAAACAGTTTACGATCCGCTTGTCAGCGAAATCGTTAGCATAAACGCGGGCGAAAGAGACGTTAAAGAAGCAACCTGCGGCGGCCTCGTCGGCGTAGGCACACTACTCGACCCATCCTATAGCAAAGCAGACGGATTAACAGGTAGCATCGTAGGCAAAACAGGTCAGCTACCGCCTACAGTGACAGAGATCACTATGGAAACACATGTTCTAGAACGCGCAGTTGGCACTAAAGAGCAGCTTAAAGTCGAAAAAATAAACCCAGACGAAGCTTTGCTTCTGCACATCGGTGCAGCAGTTAACGTCGGAAAAGTAATCAACATAAAACAGAACCAGATAAAAGTAAAGTTGACTCGACCTATCTGTGCGTTGCCAGGCAGCCGAGTTGCCATCAGCAGAAAAATCACTGCAAGATGGAGACTAATCGGCTTCGGAATCGTCAAATAAAATTTTTTACTTAGTCTTTTACTAAGCCTTTCTTTTGTAGATACTCATGAGCTTTTATCAGTACATCTTTGCTGTTCTTGAAACTTAATTTATCTAAAGTATGCTGATAGTCCAGCCAAGCGTAGCCTATGTGCTCAAATGATATCTGGACTTTATCGCTTTGGGATTCGATTATGAAGAAGACGACTTCTTTGTTGATTGTTAAGCCTTGTCTGCGGTAGAAGTAGTTGATTGACTCACGGAAGTTATCTATGAATTCCGCTTGGGTTATGCTGGTTTCTTCTTGGAGTTCGCGAGTGACTGTCTGTTTCTCTGTTTCTCCCTTCTCAACGTTGCCTTTCACGAAGTCCCAGTGCCCAGCAGTATAATTTAGAAGTAAATATCGAGTTTTGTCCTGATTGTTAATGTAAACCACGGCGCCACATGACTTTTCGTGAAGCACTCATTATTCACCTAATTGTGCACCAATTCAGCAATTCTTAATATTTAAAGTAATACTAAACAATTATGCGGCAAAAGCTTTATGGATACAAAACAAGGAATACAAAGTAGGAGCCACTGGCAACTTGACGGCTTCGCCGAATAAACTTGAACCGATCAAAGTCATTCTGGATTCAAACGCTTTCTTCGTTCCGCTGGAATTCAAATTAGACATCTATGAGGAACTTCGAAGACTGCTGAACCGTAACATAGAATACGTTCTGCTCTCAGCTGTTAAGCAGGAACTTGAAGTTTTAGCATCGGGAGAAGAGCCGAAGATGCGGCGGCAGGCAGATTTTGCGTTACGGCTAGCTCAGAAGTGCAAACTTGTAGTTGTAGAAGGTAAAGATGTAAAAACTGACGACGTAATAGTGCACATAGCTAAAAGCTGGAATTCGCCTGTTTTCACAAATGATAGAGAGCTGCGGAGGAGGCTAAGAGATATAAGTGTGCCAGTGATTTATCTGAGACAAAAATCGCGTCTAGACATTGACGGGTTGATATCGTAGATGTTCAAACTGATTACTCTTCAAGATACTATTCGCATCCCGCCCGATACATTTGGTAACCCACTGGAGAAAGTGGGTCGTGACCAAGTTAAGCAGAAGTATGAGGGCATTGTGGATGAAGAATTAGGTTACGTTATAGCCGTAACCGGCATAGAGGTTAGCCCAATCGGTAAAATCATTCCAGGCGACGGCGCAACCTACCATAAAGTAAACTTTTCACTTTTAACCTTCTACCCAATCATACAGGAAGTCGTAGAGGGAGACGTAGTGGAAATAGCCGACTTCGGCGCATTCGTACGCATAGGACCGGTCGACGCCCTACTTCACGTCTCACAATTAATGGATGACTACATCAGCTACGACGAGAAACAAGGTGTACTGCTAGGTAAAGAATCCAAACGCAAACTATCCTCGGGAGACCAAGTTCGCGCACGCATCACAGCAGTATCGCTGGGTAGAGCAGGCAGCAGCGGCAAAATCGGCATCACCGCAAGACAGCCATTCCTCGGCAAACTAGACTGGCTCAAAGAAGACCAAGCAACACCTGAAACGAAGAAACCAGCAGCTGCAGCCAAGGAAGAAGCATAGAGGTAGGAATATATGAGCGAGAAAGCATGCACTAACTGCCACTTTATCACCAAAGAAAATGTTTGCCCAAAATGTAAATCCACAAGCTTCAGCGAGGATTACGCAGGCTTAGTAGTCATGTTTGACCCAGAGAACTCTGCGGTCGCTAAAAGCATGAACATTAAAGACAAAGGTAAATACGCCCTAAAAGTCCGCTAAAATCAACGGCATCATTCGGTAGCTTCTTAACCTACCGCTATTCTCATATTTTGCTAAGGTCCAACTGATGACGATAGAGTACACGTTAACTCCGAGGCTACGCGCTTTTCTTAAAGAACCATTCGGCACCTTAATCACTGGTGCACCTAAAGAAACTATGGCTGCACTTAAAGCTCTGCTGGAAATCCATAAGCCAACGCGGCTAGTATCAGTAGGGGATGTTGTTTCTCAGAATATGCATGAGTACAATTTGCATCCGCAACTTTCTGTTATTGATCACATTTCTCTACGTGATCAAGCAATGCCAAAACTTCCACCCGCAGAAACAACTGTCTATGTGAATAATCCGCAGGGAACGATAACAAAAGAAGCTATCGAAGCAATAAAAAACGCGTTGGAATCCAACACGCACATCCACATCGAGATAAACGGGGAAGAAGACCTACTTACGCTGATAGCGGTCTTGTACGCGCCAGAAAACAGCGTAATCGTCTATGGCCAACCGCACTTGGGCATTGTGGTCGTAAAAGCGTCGCTAGAGAGGAAAGCTCAGGTAAAACAGTTCCTAAACGAGATGAAAGCTTCGAAAAGCTAAATAAGAAGAATATTGTATGAACTTACGCCTTAAGTGAACATTAATGCAAGTCAAAATTGAATCAACCAAGGAGAATCCTCTTCTGAAACGGACAGAAGTAGGTTTCACTATAGTTCAGGGTCCAAAAGAGAAAACTCCTCAAAGGTTGGAAGTTAAGAAAGCCGTTGCTGTCGAAATGAAAGTAGGCGACGATGTCGTGTATATTAAACGCATGCGCACCAAGACAGGAACCAACATTACACAGGGAGTTGCCAACGTTTACAAATCCGCTAACCAAGCTAAACTCGTTGAACCTGAATACATCCAGAAACGCAATAACCCAAAGAAAGCAAAAGATGAGGCGACCGCATAATGGCACCAGCACCTAAAGCAGCAGCAAAGCCTGAAGCCGCAGAAGCGGCAGCCGCGCCAGCAGCAAAGAAAGCCGAGAAAGGTAAGAAGCAGAAGAAGCACAAGGAAGAAAAAGGCATTAAAGCCATGTACAAGGTGGAAGGCGACAAAGTTACACGGGTACGCCCATCCTGTGAGCGTTGTGGCCCCGGATACTTCATGGCGGACCACGATACAAGATACACATGCGGTCACTGCGGATTTACTCGCTACAAGCAGAAATAAGCAGTTTTAAATCTCCCCACCGCAATTATTCTTTTTTGACCTATAATGCTTAGAGTAAATGTAGTGGTATCTAGCATTTCTGCCGAGCGCTACTGGGATATACATAAGCCAGTTCCGCCAATCCAGATTAACACAAACATCAACGTTGTGGGTATGGAGAAAAAGCAGGATGCATCATTGGATGTTCCTTTTGTCTTAACTATTGTTTATAATCCATCTATCGCTCAAATGACGCTTAAGGGGAATGCTTATGTTATCGGCGAAAGAGAGGAAGTTGACAAAGTTCTCAAGGACTATGAGCAGAAGAAGCCGCCTGCACCGATAATCATCCAGTCAATCTCAAACGTCGTATTCGTCGAGTCTATCTTGATTTCGCGCACTCTCAACGTTCCGCCGCCTGTTCCGCTACCGCAGATTCCTGAAGCAGGCGCAAAGCCTCCGAGTAAGAAACCTGAAGGCAGAGACTACAGCGCATAAAGGAAAAAGTGGTGTCTATTGACACCATCTCAAGTTTTTTAGCACCGACGGAAAGCCGAAGTTTCTATTTATCCAGCGCCACTTGCCGATTTGTTGATGTTTCCTTATGGTAAAGTTTAGGGATACTTGATCTGTACATTGCTCGCGCAGTTAATGTCGATTAGTGAAGGTTCCACCGACAGAAAAATGTCGATGATCCGCCAATAGATGTTGAGTAACCGCATTTTGAAGCTCAGGCTGCCGTGAAAACGTAGAGTAAACTATAGAGAGCGAGGACCCCACTAGAATGCGATGATGTTATAAGAGAGGCAAAAAAGCGTAATTTTTCAAGAGAGGGAAGGGGTACCTTGATAGAGTTAGGTCTGTGTTGGTTGATTCCTGGTTTCTAGTATAGTTGACTTACTAATCATGTGTTTTCCGACATAACCTGTCGGAGCATAGGACTATGTGTTCGCGTAAATGCATAGATGAAGGTAAACAATAATACAGTGCACTATATATGGAAACTTGAGAAAACAAGAACTAAAAATAAAAGAAAAGGATGGTTTACTTTAGGGGCACGTACATCGAAGATCGTGATGCACCGATACCTGGAGTACCATGTCTAACTGGTTTGTTAGTTATGGCGAACTCGCCTAGGTAGTGGCCGATCATGTCTGGCTTTATGTCGATAGCGACGAATTCTTTGCCGTTGTGAACGCTAATCTTTGCACCGACCATTT
This sequence comes from uncultured Candidatus Bathyarchaeia archaeon, assembly GCA_964410435.1. Taxonomy (GTDB): domain Archaea; phylum Thermoproteota; class Bathyarchaeia; order Bathyarchaeales; family Bathycorpusculaceae; genus Bathycorpusculum. The sequence continues at coordinate 4,736 of CAYPGY010000030.1, read as the reverse complement.
CTGGAAGGACAATGAGGTCGCGTACGTGTGTTTTGATTCCCGTGTCTTTGTTGGCTGATTGGTTTTCTTTTGCTGTGCGTAGTTTTTCGAGTAAGACGCGTTGATCTGCTGTAAGTCCGCGTTGTAGGCTTCTGCGTTGGCGTGATGGAAGCAAGTTGATGAATTCGTCCATAGACATAGCTGAGAGACTTTCGAGGCTGTGTCCACGGTAGCTAAATTCTTTCGGCATATATCAATTCTCCTTTTAATTTTAACCTCTGATTGCGCGTTTCTTTTTCTGACCTGGACCACGAGCTGCGATGAGACCGACTTTCTGTCCTGGAGGTGCACCGTGGCTTGTAGTGGTGGTTCTGCGTGCGCTGCGTTTGCTGCTACCATATGGGTGAACAGCTGGGACCATTTTGCGGCCGCTGGTTCTTGGGTACTTGTGGCCTTTGGCTTTCATGAGGTGGAATTTCTCGCCTGCTTTAAGGAACGGTTTTTCTATGCGTCCTGAAGCAGAGATGATTCCGACTGTTGCTAAGCAGTAATCGTTAACGTAGCGGGTTCTTCCAGAGGGCAATCTGATCATTGTGCCTTGTGGTGTGTGACCAACTACGGTTGCGTATGCGCCTGAGCTGCGAGCCATTTTTCCTCCGTCGCCTGGGCGGAGTTCTAGATCACAAACCAGAGTGCCTTCAGGCATCTTGCCAAGTGGCAGAATGTTACCGATTTCAGCCTGGGCTTTTCCGCCGTAGGTGATCTCTTGGCCCATGTAGATGCCTTCTGGTGTGACGCTGTACATGAGTGTGCCATCTTCGAATTCTACTAGGGATAGTGGTGAGCCGCGTCCTGGATCGTGGAGTAAGTCTACGACGACACCGACGAGTTCTGCTTCAAATGATTCTTTTGGAGCGATAGATGGATATTTTGCTGGAGCAACACGTTTGTGGGTTGAGGCACGGAAGTTTTGGCCGCCGCGTCCTCTTCTTTGTACACGAATACGTTTTCCCATTAGTCAAGCCTTCTTAATGTTTAGAGGATTCCTAGTTTGATGGCTACGTCGGAAGCGCGGAATTCCGGTTTTAGCTTCACGAACGCCTTTTTTACGCCTTGTGGAGTGATGAGTACGTTAACGTTGTCGACTTTGACTTCGTACATTGTTTCGACTGCGCGTTTGATGTCCTGCTTGCCTGCTTTAAGGTTGACAACGAAGATTAATTTGTTGTCACGTTCAACCATGACGCTGGCTGATTCAGTCATCAGGGGGTAAGTGATTATTTCGTCTGGTTTCATTTTTATGCACTTTCTCCGTAAAGTGTAGCTAGTTTTTCGATTGCGCCGTTAGTCCAAACTGTGAGTCTGCCCGGATGTGTACCTGGTGCAAGCATCTCTGTGTTTAGATCTGTGACTGTGGTTACTTGCACGCCTGATAGGTTGCTGGCTGCGTTTATGAGGCTTTTTCCGTCGGCTACCACGATGAGTGGACCAACAGCTTGCTTCATTTTGCGGCCTCGGTGTTTGCCTTTGCCTGCGCGTACGTTGCGGCTTTCGCGAACTCTGGTGAATTCTGCGTCGAAGCCCAACTTTGAGAATACGTCTTCAACTTCTTGGGCTTTTGTCAATCCTTCGAATGCGTTGTCAACGACAAGGGGTAAACTTACTACTGTGTCAATTCTGTGTCCTCGACCTGCAACATACTCTTTCTCTGCTGTTGCAGCGATAGCGGATGTTAGGGCGAGTTTTGCTTCTTTCTTTGGAATATTTTTGACGATGACTTTTTCTGCGCGTGGTGGGTGTGTCTGTCGACCTTTAACGGTGAATGGTGCGAGTGCTGCTCTTCCGCCGCCTTTCATACGGGGAACTCTTGAGATGCCGCTGCCTGTTCCGCGTGATTCTGCTGTTGTTTTCTTGCCAGCCATAGGGTCTCTGCCTTGTGGCTGTATTCTGTTGGATTGGATTGCTAAGACTGCACGCTTGATTACGTCGGGTCTTATTGGAGTAGAGAAGACAGCTGGAAGATCGATTTTTCCAGTTGCTTTTCCCTGTAAGTCAAAGATTTCTGCGGTTTTCTGTGCCATGTGCTATCAACTACTTTCCTTGTGGACTCTCCACTGAAATATATGTTACTTGCGGTGCAGCTTCTGGGACCTCTGTTGGTGGACGCGCTGGTACTCGTAGTCTGACTAGACGTTTCTCTGTGCCAGCTACGCTTCCTGAGATGATGATGTAGGGTCCGTTGATTTCGCCGTATCTGATGAATCCGCCTTTAACGGTGACGTCTTTGCCGTCCTTGCCGATTTTAAGGATACGCTTGTTGAATTCGATTCTTTGGTGGTAACCCATTTGGCCTGCACGTGGAATGCTGTACATTAGGTGGTGGGGGTTCCATGGACCTAGAGTGGCGATGCCACGTTTGGTCTTTTTACCTTTATGCTGGAGTCTTGTAACACGCCAGCGTTTAACAGGACCCTGCCAGCCTTTACCTACGGTTACGCCTGCGATGTCGATGTATTGTCCTTCTTTGAAGACTTCTTCAGGTGTAACGGTTTTGCCTAAGAGCTGTTTAGCATAATCGAATTGCTGCTGGATGGTTCCTCCGCCGATTTGGATTTCTAGTGTTTCCGGTTTTTTCTTGGATAGGCTTGTTAGTGTTGGTTGTGTTGCAGTGATAACACGAACTGCGTCTGTTATTTCGATGTTATCTTGGATTTTCTGCAGCATTGCTTCGGTGTTGAATTCGTCCGGTAAAACTAGAAGTCGGTCGAGGCTTGCTGGTGCTTCCTTCATCCAAGCTTCTGTTATGTTTTTTAGTCCGTATGGTGTTTTTTGGTATGTTCTTATGCCACAAACAAGGATTGGTGGCGTTTCTAGAATGGTTGCTGCTCGCATGACTTCTTTTCCAAAGTTCGGAGAACGTTTTCTGTCTTCGATAGTAAAGATGTAAGTCATGCCTGCTTTGTAGGATGTGAATCCTAAAAGCCTAGGTGAGTCTGACTTGATCTTTGGCCAGTATCGTATACGTGCTGATGGTTTCTTCGCACGATGCCTAGGTAAGTATGCTAGTGAACCATGTTTTGGAGCATGATGTTTTCGATGTCCCATAGATCATCCGCTTCGCGCCTTTAGCAATAAGAATATGCAGTTATAAATGTTACCGTCGGAAACGCAAAAGCATGGTGTAGCTGCATAGAAATCAAATATGCAGCTTACTGACGCTTCTAGATGCGTTCAACGTGTGTAGTGGTTAGCTATCGTTTGCAACACTATTAACGTGTAAGAGGTTACTTAAAGATTTTTTCTATTTCTAGACGTTGCCGTACACAGATATCATTCAAAAATAACAATTGATAAGGGGGTTAAAGTTTTCTGTTTATACTTTAGCATTATTCGGGCTTTTTCTCTTTAACCCAGATTCTAAAAAGTTTCTCGCCGCTTTGCCCATAACAGCTTGACTTCGGTGCAGCAATTTCCTCAATCAAAACGTTTTCCTCGCCATAAACTTCACAGTACTGTAGAAGCCAGTTGTTCATGTGAGCGCCGTTGCCTACGTATTTTTTTGCCCATCGTGTTCCGTCGGCATCGAGTCTTTCTTGAATGGAGTTTTCTTTTGGGTCTATGCATGGTTCGGGCAATTTGTTCAAACCTGTGCAAGTCTTGATGTAGTACATGCTCTTAAAATTAATTGATGTAGGCGTTGGTTTTGTGTGGCTTGCGGTTAATCTTTATATCACTATTTTTAGTTCTCTGGAAAGAAGAACCCAAATGAACATTGGCTCTGTAGACATCAAAGGGCAGTTCGTACTTGCACCTATGGCGGCGGTTAACTGCACAGCTTTTCGGATGCTATGCAAAGAGAACCGATGTGGCCTCATCTATACGCAGATGATAGAGACAGACTTAATCAAGAATAGGAAAAGAAGTGACGTAGAAGAGATACTTAACATTCAGGATTGCGAGCGACCTGTCAGTGTTCAGTTAATAGGCAGCAGCTTAGAGGACCTTGTGAGCAGCGTTAAAGCGGTAGAAGAATTCGCAGATATAATTGATCTTAACGTTGGCTGTAGCGAAAAGGAGTTTCTTGAGAGAGGCTACGGTGCAGCTTTGCTTTCAGATCCAGCGCGGCTAGAGAATTTGGTGCGGAAAATGGTTCAAGCGACTGAGGTGCCTGTTACTGTTAAGATGAGGATTGGGTTGGAGAACCAGAAAATCATCGGTGTCAAAGTTGCGCAGAGCCTACAAAGCACGGGCATAGCAGCCCTTTGTGTGCATGGCAGAACAGCGGATCAGAAGCTTGCAGGTAAAGTTAACTGGACAAGCATTAAGCAGATCAAGGAGAAACTTGGTATCCCCGTGATTGCTAACGGTGACGTAGTAAGCCACGATCAGGGTCTGGCGCTTTTGGAGAAGACGGGCTGTGATTTCGTGATGGTGGGCAGAGGCGCAAGGGACCGCCCGTGGATATTTGATCCCTTAAAGTCACAGATTGATAATCGGGGTATTAAGAAGCAGATTCTTAGGTTTATAGAGTTGTACCGTAAGTACGAGAACAGGGGTTCAGCGCAGGAAGTACGAGAACACGTGTTTTGGATGCTGAAAGATTTCAAAACAAACCAGAATACGCGGGAAGTTATGTACCTTAAGTCGATTGGTGCTGTAGAGGATTTCATTCGGAACCTTTGTTAACAGGGCTTTAGCGGCGTTTGCATTTTTTATTTTTGAATTAGAAGAAGAAGGGAACACTGCCCTGCTACACC
>CAYPGY010000029.1:0-17778 GCA_964410435.1 uncultured Candidatus Bathyarchaeia archaeon | reverse complement strand
TCTTTATCCTGTAAACAGCGACGCCAACTATGACAGCAAAGACTACTACAACGACGACTATAATCACTAGTAGTACGTTGCTGGTGTTGTACTCTACGAAGTTACGGGTTACAGTGGCAGTTTCGCTTTCTCCAGAGGCGTCGTATGCTACTGCGCTAAGAGTATGCTCGCCAAGAGGGTAATCTTCTGTATTGAACTGCCAACTATAGGGCGCTGTAGTGTCGTTTAATTGCAATTTGTCGTCGAGGTAGAATTCCACGTAGGCTGTATCGGTTGAAGTGGCGGTTTTTAGGGTCCAGAGGCCGCCCATATCGTTGCTCCAGCCGTAGCCGTTGTCCTTGTAGAAGCTTAAGCTAATGGTGGGTTTTGCGTCCGCCGCAAGTACAGGTAAGGCGACTATGACTACTAGAAACGTTAAGATTAACAGTTTAGGGTATGCTCGCATGATGCTCTTCTCAGATTCAACAACGCCTGATAATTATAAAAAAATTTGCTAAGAAACCCCCGAGCTTCGATGCTTTATTATTAGATCAATAAATGATTAACCTTTTTTCTGTTTACGTCGTATGTACTTTAGAATTGTTTCTTGTGGGTTTCTGAAGGGTTCGCTATGTACTTTCACATTCATATCCACATCCCGCCTGCATGGAACTATGTAGGCGATGTGGAGAAAAACGGGTATCCCACATCCCAACAGGCAAAGAGACGCATTGCAAAAGAAAAACAGAACCGCACCCACAAACAAACATGTGGCAGCATAGGACAATTCACATCCAAAAAAAGAAAAAACGCAAACAACAGCAAAAAATTTTATCTACCGTTAAATAAGGGGAGGGGGTCTCTTGAGAGCAAAAAAGAAAGTGAGTTGGGTTAGTAGTTTTCTACCCAGACCTCAAAGTATGATTGTGGATGCGCGCATGTTGGGCACTTGTCAGGCGCTTCGGGTCCCTCGACCACCATTCCGCAGTTTCTGCATTTCCACTTGATCGGCTGATCTTTTTTGAATACTTTGCCCTCGTTTATGTTTTCTAGCAGCTTGTTGTATCGGCGTTCATGGTAGGTTTCTGCTTGAGCAACCATAGTGAAGGTTTTTGCTACATCGCTGAAGCCCTCTTTTTGGGCGACTTCGGCGAAGCTTGGATAAATTGTGCTCCACTCCATTTTTTCGCCTGCCGCTGCGGCTTTAAGGTTGTCGGCTGTTGAGGCGATTACGCCTGCGGGGTACGAAGCGGTTATTTCTACTTCGCCGCCTTTTAGGTGCTTGAAGAATAGTTCTGCGTGTTCCTTCTCGTTCGCTGCGGTTTCTTCAAAGATTGCTGCTATCTGCTCGTAACCCTGTTTTTTAGCTACGCTGGCAAAGAATGTGTATCGGTTTCGTGCTTGGGATTCACCTGCAAATGCTGCAAGCAGGTTCTTTTCTGTTTGGCTTCCAACAAAATCCATAATCTCAATCCTGTCCTATTGATTGGCGTAAACAAAAATAAAAGCGTATCCGAAACCAAGTTAGCTCTGTATAATGCTTTTAAGTTCCGCTACGCATCAGTGTGAATTGCCGAATGACGAGAAGGCATTAAGTAGACATAATTGATTGGATGAAAACTCAGAGTTACTCGGACGGCAAAGGGTGAATAACCTTATGGGTGTGGTAACCTGTAAGGCTATTCACCTGAAGCTTCACCTTATGGCGCGACAGAATGTTGCTTACCAGTGAACGCTTGCAGCAGCATATCCATTAAACAGATTAAACGGAATAAAAATACGGAGCCAATCAAACGACAGCCACAGTATATCGCGTGCTCAGACGCTTTTCACAAAACCATATCAGCGATAGTAATTTTTAAAAGCCCTATACACGTATGTTGAATCTGCGTTGAGGAAGAAAAAGATTGGAAAATATCAAGGGCAAAAAAATCGTTCTAACTGCGTCAGCCACAGAAATGAGTGACTGGATAAACAACCCATTCATCGCTTTCGCTGGCGGATTCGGTAAAGGCCCCATCCCATTATCATACGTACGAAAAACACTCTACCCACATCATCCACAGTTACCAGATGGACAAGCAAGCTATGCGCCATATGGACTGCGAAAGGTAGAATCAATCCTTCTCGAAGGCGGATTCAGCCCAGACGACATCGCAGTAGCTTACCCAGAAGACTTGGACAAATTCGTTGGGCCAGAAACAAGAATAATCGGCATATCCAGCATGGACCCAACAGGCATGGGATACGTCAGCAAAACCTACAGCAGCATCGTAGGCGGCGGCGAACCCATGAACCGCATAGAATTCCGAAAACTCATCGAGCACCCAGCCATAAAAAAATACAAAGCGAACCTCAAAGTCATCGTCGGCGGATACGGATCATGGCAGCTTGAACGCCAACACGTATCTAAAAGCTACGGCGTAGACTGCGTTTTGATGGGCGGAAGACCAGGACCCATCGTTAAACTCTTCAAAAAAGCGCTTAACGGCGAAGAGCTACCGCGAATTGCAAAAGCAGACGAATCACTTGATAACTGGAATTACAACCAAGAAATGCCCCTAACTAAACATGTCGCTTTACATGGCGCGGTAGAAATCAGTAAAGGCTGCGGTAGAAACTGCCAATTCTGCACACCTACAATGCAGCATAAAATCGACGTACCACTAGAGAAGATAATGAAAGAAGTTGCACTAAGCGTAGCACAGGGCAGCGACCACATTACCCTAATCACCGAGGACATGTTCCTCTACGGCTCAAAAAATGCAAAGTTTATCCCTAATAGAGAAGCAGTAGTGAACCTTTTCAAATCCGTTGCTGATTACCCGGGTGTTAAGAGCATTCAGGCAGCTCACATGTCACTTGCACCTGTCTGGCATGACCCTAAAATGATCCAGCAACTCGCTGAGATATTAATAGAGAAATCATGGTATAGCTTCGGCAAAAAACCGATTATCACTGCCGAGACAGGCATCGAAACCGGCAGTCCACGCCTCATGAAAAAATACATGGCCGGCAAGATGTTGCCGTTCCAGCCTGAGCAATGGCAAGATGTTGTCACTAACGCATTCGGTATTTTAAACGATAACGACTGGTACCCCTTAGCCACACTTATCATCGGCTTGCCAGATGAGAAGGAAGAAGACATGCTCATGACGCTGGAGCTGATGGATAAACTCAAAGACTACAACGCCTTCTATGTGCCACTCTTCTTTGTACCACTAGAAAACTGTGTTTTAATGAAACAGAAAGGTGCAGAGGTAAACTCGCTTAACAAAGCACGCTGGGACTTCTTCATAAAATGCTGGGAATACAACATCAAAATCTGGAAACCCACATTCTTAGAAAACCGGTTACCGCACCCATTGGCGTACAAAGCTTTCGACAAAATCGTTATCCCATACTTCGGTAAAATCTTCGGCACATACTACAGTTTAACACGCGGCCCAAGCGGACAACAATTCAAAGAAGCAATCTATCAACTTAGCATGCCAATGCACGACAACGGCCGAAGAGTAAAGGGACAAATAAAACAGAAAGTAGAAGCTTAGGCAGAATCCTCTGCCATTTCCACATTTGTTTCTTCTGGGTTTTCTATTACTTCTTCATTAACCGCTTCTGGCGGCGGGGTTTCTTGTGTTTTAATGATTTTCCTAGCGTGGGTTATGTAGCCTGTATGTCCAGTCATCATGGTGTTGGGGCGTGTTTTTCCACGTTCAACCTGCATGGTACGCATTATGCACTCGATGGTTTCTATGAAGACGAATCCTGCTTCGCGTAATGCTTCAGTGGCGCGTACAACTTGATCGATTGTTGGACTAAACGAGACAAGCACACCTGAGGGTTTGAGCGCTTCGTATGCGTGTGGGATAACAAGCCACGGAACAGCAAGGTCTAAGATTACTGCATCTAAGTCGCGTTCCTCGATGCCCATTGTGACGTCGCCTGATTTCATTTCGACGTTATCTATTAGTTTGGCTTTTTCGAGGTTTTTGCGTGCATTTTTCTGGAATTCTGGGCGCAACTCGTAGGTGTAGACTTTGCCGGTTGGGCCGACGTAGTGGGCAAGTGCACTGGTTAATGAGCCTGTGCCTGTGCCAGATTCGAAAACTCGGCTTCCGGGTCCGATGCCGCTAAACATCACGATTAAGGCTGCGTCTTTTGGGTAGACGATTTGTGTGTTGCGGCCGCTTTTCATCATGTAATCTGTTAGTTTAGGTTTTAGTGTAGTGAATGTGACGCCGAGGCTGCTTTTTATTGGCTCACCATACTCTTTGCCGATTAAGTCGTCAAGTTTCAGGTAGCCTTTGTGGGTGTGGAAGGTTTGCCCCTTTTGCATCTTTATCATGTATGTTCTGCGTGCGTCAAGATAGATCAGCACGTAGTCGCCGTCAGCGATTAAGTCCTTAGCCAAATGTTTGTTCCTCAAAAGAGTGAAAATATAAACTGTGCCATTTAAGCTTTGAAGCAAATATGACAATGTTTTCTATGTTGCGTTAAGTCTGGTTAGAGAATTGATTCTTGAAGGCTGAGTCAACTGCGATTTTTACTAGACCATTCTTATTTGAAGCGGTATATGGTTTTGTCGGCGAAAAGCAAAGTGGACCTACCCGTCTCAGAGTAACCTCCCCCTCCCTTACTTAAAGGCGGCAATGCGCTTGCTACTTTCGTTTAAGCTTCCTTAGAGCCTTTTGATTTTTCTTAGCTTGATATTCTTCTTCTGTAGCATCAGCAAAACGGTACCAAACATGATACAGGTTGAAGCGCCCGCAAGCTCGTACCTGTGAGCGCAACTGTTCACGTCTATGTTTCTTCTCTTCAGAGAGCGGTTTCCCCCAGTTATAAAGCCACAGTTTGGTGTAGAGACGATGACCCCAATAAAGGGTAAGTAATGCAAACGGGATGACTAAAACATAACCACCTATGCTGTTGAAAGTCAAAAAGAGCAGCATAAGAGCCGCTGAGATGCCTGTGATTATTGCGCTTGTAATGATGGAAATTTTCGGGTGCCGCATATGTTGCTTGATAGTTGCGTTTGCTTTTGAACTTTTATTCAGCAATGGAATGTTTAGTGTACTTAGCGATCTTGATGAGTTTGAAATAGTATTACCTTTAGTCGGAGTAACAATAGGCAATTTTACTGGCTTAGGCGAGTTTCTTCTTCGTATTTTTCAACTATGCGTTTTAATTTCCGCTCAAGACCCCGCTCATAGGTGTGCTCAGGAAAAGGTGGAGATAACACCTTCTTTTTATGTAACTCGGTTGGCTGGACAATCTTCTGCTCGCCCGCTTTAACGTGTATTCTTCTACCGTTTTGTTGATCTTCGAAATCTTCCTGCGCTTCAACGAGCCAGTATCCTTCGCTTTTAGTCAAAAGTTTGACTTTGTAGAGTCCCCTATAAAAGTAATCATCCATAAAAATCTACATGTACTAGTGCCGATTTTAGGCTAATAACTTTTACGTAGCAGGCTAATTGCGTTTGGCTGCTTTTCTGCAACTGTTAGCTATTACAAGCATGATTCCGGGCATTGTGAAGATGCTAAATATCCTCGTGTACTTTGGCGTCGCAGCTTTATGTATGTCGTTTATGTTGCCGCCGCCTTCAAGGTAGCCGTCTATGAATGCTTTTGCGATGGCTTCTGCTTTGCTGGTTCCGTCAAACGGCTGGAGATAATGTCCGCAGTAATATAGAAAAACCGCTATGTCCCATGCTCTGTCGCCGCCTTGTTCCGCCTGTTCAAAGTCGATGAAATAGATTGTGCCGTCCTGCTTGATTAATACATTATCTGGCTTTGTGTCTCCTAAGACAATATTATTGGTATGTACCTTCGCAAGATTTACCCCTACTCCGCGGATGGTTCCAAGCACGTCAATATTTACTTCCACATCATCTAATATGCCGTACTTTTTGATTATCTTGCCTAAGCTTTCGCCTTCTATGAACTCCATAAAAACGAGGCGTTCAGCGTTACTTACATGGAAAATTTTTGGAACATTGAAACCTTCGCTGTGCAGTACCTCGCTGATGGCGCATTCTTTGGCAAGCCTTGCCTGCCCTGAAACGGAAAATGATCGGGCTCCAAAAGACCACAGTGAAAGCGGAAACCACTTGAACCCTGACCAATCTTTAAACCGTTTAACGAGGACTTTTCTTTCGCCTGCTTTAATCAAGTAAACATCGTTTAATACGCCGCCGATCGGTTCAACATCTACTTCTGCATTTGCATCTTTGAGTAGCAGCCTCTGAGTGAAACCTTTAATGTCGATCTTATCAGATAACGAAACCAGCCCTTCGCCTGCGGGGAAAAAAACGTACTTCTGCGGGTCAATGAAACGCGCTGTTTCCTGCTGCCGAAGCCAATTTATCTTCTGCGTCTTAAGGAAGGTTTCAGCGTTCTGAGTAACCACGTTCATCAACTGTGGGACTACACCAAATAAAGCGGTAAACAGCGTTCGAGGCATCTGTTTTGCCAAATTAATTATGCGCTTCTTGGGATCCTTACATTGATTAATGAAGTGTTTTGTAACGGCAACGTAACCGTTTTGATGAACAATAACGGACTGCATTTCCAACCTCTTGAGTGCTAAATTATAACTTTCGAGTGTTTTTTCTCCGTTCTGCGTTAATACACCCGTGAGGTCGGCTATTTCGTAGTTGAGCAGCGGAAATACTCTAACGCGGCTGGAAAGCACCTCGTACATGAAGTACTGGGGCAATATTCGTATCCGCTCTGCAAGTTCAGGGAAGTTAATAACCAAATTTTCAAGAAGCTCAACGATCAGTCGCTGCTTAAGCGTCAACTCCTTTTCTTTAAGGTATGACTCGCCTTGGAAAGTTCGGTAGGGGAAGATGAGTTTGCCTGCAATTGCCTCTCCAAGCAACCCTCGGTCTATGTCTCGTTCAAAAACCCACTGATCAACAACAAAGAAGAAAACGGTTTTTCCGTTGATAACTTTCAGGTGACTAATTAGGCGGGGCTGGAAATCGTACACAATCATCATTACTTCTATGATGAAGCGTTCGCTTACAGGTTTTTTACCGTAGTCATCAACTTCTGCTATCGCGGTGATCTTTGATTGACCGGCTATGTGCCTGCAGTATTCTAGAATTTGCTTAGTTAATAAGTCGAATTCTTGGTTGTTTGCTGGGTTAGAGACCAATTTTCATCTCTTTGTATTATCTAAAAATGCATGTAGGGGTATTAAAAGAGAATTATTTTTAGTAGGTGGCTTTTAAGGCCACCGGGGTAAGGTGGTTATTAATAATCTGGCAAGCCACAAAGAGAGCTGCCAGTAGTTTAGGGGTATTCAACCGAGAGGTTAGCTCTGGCTTTTGGGGTAATGATGCCGACTGTCGGCTCTGCTGCTTCTGGGTTGACGATCGTTATTTTTCTGCAGATTAAGTTGAGGGATTCTTCTGTGAAGTTTAGCATGCTTTGGCCGTCTGCGGTTAGGCTGTATACTTTGCGTGGTCTGTCAAAGTTCATGTTCCAACTGCTTGCGACGTAGCCTTTCTTTTCTAGTGCGCCTAGTAGTGGGTATACGGTGCTGGGACCGAAGTAGACGCCGAAGTTTTTGCGGATTTTTGTGATGATTTGGTAGCCGTGCATTGGTTCGCCTTGTAGGTATTGCAGGATTATCATGTCGAGTAAGCCTTTCATGAGTTTGGTTGAGACCTCTTTTTGTGAGCTTGCTTTGAACATTGCTTGTTTTCTCCTGTATTTTTGTTGTACAGTTGTATTGTTATACCTGTATACAATATGTCCCTTCTCGGACATATCTTGAATCCTTATTAACAATAAAGAACCATATAAATCGTATTACATATCACAGGCATATCAAGACATAATACAAAATAATACCGCCGCATAATCCAACATAAGGCAAATAAATCCCAACATCAACCCATACATAAACTAATCCCTAAAAAGGCATCCCCCATGTCAGAGAAGTACAAAAAAGAAATTGTACAACACATAATCAGAAACCTCCTAGACATCCAGCTACTACGCATCATAGAAACCCAGCCTACATGGGGCTACAAGATAAAAAAACAGGTAGAAACCGAATTTAACATAAAACTACGCCACGGTGCACTTTACCCCACGTTAAACAGCCTCGAAGAAAAAGGGTTTGTAGCAAGTAAAAAACAGCAGAAAGACGGCCGCGCCAGAAAAGTTTACACGATAACAACAGACGGCAAAACCTACCTTAAAACATACTATGGTATACTTCAAGGGCAACTAAACGGCGGCTCACTTTAACTGCAACCCTAAAGTCAAGTAGGCGCTAACAAAAGTGCGAAAGTTTTTATTCCAAGTTTCGCTGACTCAACTTTGAGAGGTAAAGAAAAATGACGTTTGACTCAAGTAAGACTCTTGGCGGTATAGGCGCATTAATGCTTTTCGCCGCCGCCATAGTAGGTTTGGTTGTTTCTTACGGCGGCTTAATCGTTGGAGCTGTAGGGTTAGTTATTGTGCTAATTGGTTTACATGGCTTAGCTGATTACTATCATGAACGCAGCATATTCTCCAACGCGCTCTACGCTGTTTTCGCGGTGGTCATCGGCGTAGTGACATCAGTCGGGGTACTCGTAGGCACCGTGCTGTTCAATTTGAATAACATTAAGGCGTTCATATCACAGATTTTTCCCGGTTGGGACGGAGACTGGGCTAGCTTGCAGACCATGACGCCGGATCCGAACGCTTTCCAAACAGGCAACTTTGACTTCAGCACAATCGTACCCTTCATAGTTGGCATACTGGCGGTTTTAGTGATCATCTGGGTTTTCGCGATTATAGCCACATTCTTTGCAAGGAGATCTTTAAAGACTGTTTCAGACAAATCAACAGTCGGCTTATTTGGAACAGCAGGTTTACTGATGCTAATCGGCGCGGTTTTGATAATCGCCTTCGGTTTTGGATTGCTACTTATCTGGATTGGAGTATTGCTTTTGGCGATTGGGTTCTTCCAGCTTCGTCCGCTTGAGCCAGTGGTAACTCAGGCTCCACCGCCTCCACCTGTAACAGTCTAAAATTTTTTTCACTTTTTTCATGTCTTTAAGGGGTGCAAATCTCGGAACATTAAATAATCGTAAAATTGATAAAGAGCTACGTATTCTGAGATAGCGTTAAGGTGAAAAAAATGGCAAAGGCCACAACAGTAAAAGACATCATGCAAAAAGACGTTAAAACAGTAGAGAACAACACCGTCCTAAAAGACGTAATCTCGTTAATGACTAAATACGACAAAGACGCAGTCTTCGTAATCCAAAGCGGCAAGCCAACAGGCATCATCACAGCAAGAGACCTAATTGTCCGCGCAATGGAAGCTGAAGTACCAATCAGAACCATCATCGCAAGAATGGTCTACACAAACCCACTCGTCGTAATCGACCAAGATGCAACCCTTAAAGAAGCAGCCGAACTCATGAGACACTGGAATGTTAAACACATGCCAGCAGTTGACAAGAACGGCGCACTCGTCGGCTATGTTGATGCTGTACAAATCATCTTCGCAGACCCCAAACTCATGCCAACACTAGATTATATCTGCCGAAAATAATTTCGGCCAACAACTTTATTTTTTAAAATACAACCTTATCAAGTTTAAGATATCTGTTTTAGAGAATTCTCAATCAGCGACTTCGACCACTAATTGGCTTAGTAAACTCGGAAGTTGCAGACTAATCAATCGATCAATCCGCCCTTAAAAGTTAGACGTAACAAAGCTAACGAGAAAAGCCAACCTAAAACGCATTTAAATTAAGAAAAAATTGTTTGAGCAGTTACTTTATCTGCTCTTTTGCCCATGCTTCCTTGGCAGTTTTTGCTATTTCGTCAATGCTTGGCTGGAGATTCAACTCATATAGAACGCCTTTAACAAGCTCATTGTTTATAATCAGCGCAATTTCGCCGGGTCTAAGTGGTTCGGGTCTTGTTGATTGAAAAACGCGAAGTGCGCGTAAACAGAATTTGACGAGTACATTGTTAAGTTCTGCTTGAAGTTGGCTTAATTCGTCTTTTGCTTGGACCATTTTTTTACTGTATGCGTCTGAGTCTCTTTCTCCGGTTGGTTCCATGCTCATTTTAAATCAATCCTTAGGGAGTCATGTAAAAGGGGGATTATAACGTTTACTAAAAAAGCGCTAAAAGAGGAAAAGAATGGTTAGGCTTTGGGTTTTCCAAGCTTCTTGTTAACGCACGCCTGGATGAATCCAAAGTATTCGGGTTCAGGTCTGCCTGGGCGACTCTTGAATTCGCCGTGGAATTGGGTTGCGAAGTAGAAGTACTTGTCGGGTAACTCTAGTGTTTCCATCCTTCTGCCGTCGCTGCTTTTACCGGTGAAACATAAGCCTTTGTTTTTAAGTGCTTCGATGTAGTCTAGGTTAACTTCAAATCTGTGACGGTGACGTTCCTGTATTTCTTCTGCTCCGTATAGTTTGTAGGCTAAGCTGTCCTTCTGCAAAACGACCTTGTGTACGCCGAGCCTCATTGTTGCACCTTTAATTTCGATGCCGCGCTGCTCTGGCATGAGGTCGATAACTGGATAGGGTGTATCCGGGTTGATTTCGGTGCTGTTAGCGTCTGTTAAGCCTGCTACGTTGCGTGCGAACTCTATAACTGCAAGCTGGAAACCGTAGCATATGCCGAGGAAGGGTATGTCGTTTTCTCTGGCGTATTTTGCTGCTGCGATTTTGCCTTCTGTGCCGCGTGGGCCAAATCCGTATGGAACAAAGATGCCGTCGTATGCTGCTAGTTCTTTGAGACATTCGGGTTCGCGTTCGAACTTTTCTGCTTCAAGATAGTTGATACAGACTTTAGCTTTACAGGCTGCGCCGCCGTGACGGAGTGCTTCAGTCATGGATACGTAGCTGTCGGATAAGCCGGCGTATTTGCCAACGAGCGCAATCTTGACTTCGTGCTCTGGGTGAATCATGCCGTCAACGAATGTTTGCCATGCAGTGAAATCTTTGCTGTCGCATTTAAGACCAAGGCGTTGACATATGAAGTCGCCCATGCCCTGCTTGTCGAGAATAAGCGGGACCTGATAAACTGTTTCTGCGTTGTATGAACAGAAAACGGAACTCTCAGGAATAGTGCCGAAAAGCGCGATTTTTCTTAATGCCTCGGCATCAATCATCTGTGGGCTGCGTGCCACGATGGTGTCAGGTTGGATACCGATTCGTCGGAGCTCGTTGACGCTGTGCTGGAGCGGCTTGGTTTTCATTTCGCCAGTTACATCTAAAATTGGCACAAGCGCAACGTGTACGTATAGTGTGTTGTCGTAGCCTTCTTCAACGCGCATCTGACGTATGGCTTCGAGGAAGGGTAAGCCTTCGATGTCGCCGACGGTTCCCCCGACTTCGGTTAAAACGATGTCTGCGCCGACGGTTTTGCCGGCGGTTCTGATGCGGTTTTTTATTTCGTTGGTGATGTGTGGAACGATTTGGACGCATCTGCCAAGGAAGTCGCCGTGGCGTTCTTTCTCGATTACGCTTCGGTAGATGCTTCCGGTGGTTAGGTTGTTATCCTGCTTTAGGCTTACGTCTAGGAATCGTTCGTACCAGCCTAAGTCGAGGTCGGTTTCGCCTCCGTCGTCTGTGACGAAGACTTCGCCGTGCATATACGGGTTCATTGTGCCCGCGTCGATGTTAACGTATGGATCAATCTTTACGACGGTGGGTTTCAGTCCTCTTGCCTGCAGCATTTTGCCGATGGAAGATGTTAGTATGCCTTTGCCGACTGAACTTAATACACCGCCTGTAACGAAAATGTACTTAACCATTAGTTTCCCCGCAATGCCTACACCTTTTACGAAAAGTGCTTTTAACTCTTTTGTGTGGAGACCTGAAAAAATGAGCAATACAACACAAATATTACCGAAAAAATGTAGAGTTAGGGGGGTGGCGCTTGCCTGTATCTGCGGTTGCGCCGTATCCCAAGCAGGATAATCCATACGCCGATCAGGATTATAACCAGCGGCCAGAAGTAATTCCAAAATAAAGTGAAGCCCGTGATTGCTGCTAAACCGATTACGACGATGAATAAGCCGACTATAAGTAAGCCTATGCCTTCGCCGCCGCTTTTATGCCGATACTCTTCGCGGTAGTAGCGTCTGTGTTCATACTGGGTATGGTATGGTCTGGCTTCGCCGCTGTAGAGTGGTGCTCCACAGTTTGAGCAGTTGACTGCTGTATCAGAGTTTTGAGTGCCGCATTTTGTACAGTAAACCATTTCCGTTTCTCCTGATGTAAGCTTGTGGATTGTTGTGTTGATAAGATTTTTGGTTTCTTTGGGGTTTAAAGCGCTAAAAGGCTTGTTTATGTGCATAACAACTATAAATCACGTTTGCAATAGCATACCGTGGTGACTCTAAATGCCACAAGCCTTTGTACTAATTAACGTTGAATCAGGCGCCGAAGAAGAAGTAGTAAGTACGCTAAAGAAAATCGATGGCATCGTGGAAGCATACTACTCCTATGGTGTTTACGATATAATTAGCAAAGTTAAAGCTGACTCTATGGAGAACTTGAAAGATCTTGTTACTAGAAAAGTCCGCACTCTTAACAGGGTTAGGTCAACTTTAACTTTAATCATGATGGAAGAATAAACACTTCTCCATCCGCTTTTTCAATTCTTGTTTAGGCACCAGTTTTATTAGTTTAGTCATTGAATCATGCAATTATGCGAATAACCCTTTTTCAAGGCATGGTAGTCATTTCTATTGTAGCAACAGCCTTATTGTTGGCTACAGCGTCAGGTGAAGTGTCAATTGGCGTTCGGAGCGGCGACTGGATCGAATACAACGTTACCTCCAGCGGTGCACCCATGCAGGGCCACGACGTGGAGTCAGCGCGCATGGAAATCATCTCTGTAGATGGCCCAGAAGTGACGGCAAAGATAACCTCAAATTTTACTGACGGAAGTAGCGACACAATTACCGCTACACTTAACTTAGAAACAGGTCACTTAATCGACGACTTCATTATCCCTGCAGGTTTAGAGGTAGGTGACAGCTTCATGGATGAGAACTATGGTAGCGTAAACATCACGGGTTCCGAAACGAGGACCTACGCGGGTGCGCAACGGATCGTTCTTACTGCAACTATCCTCGGTAACACATACATTTGGGATAAAGAGACAGGCGTTAGCTTGGAAGGCTACACTGAGGCGGCGGCTTATAGTATTCACTCGATTGTTTCCGCCACTAACATGTGGCATCCCCAAACCATAGATTTAGCGTCAATTGTACTGGTGATTGTGGGTGTGTTAATTATAGCCGTATTGATTCTTGCTGGAGTTGCGCGGTGCAGGCATCATAGACCTGAACACAGCCCTGAACCCGCCCAGCCAAGTTGCTGTTAAGCCTTAAAAGGTCAACCAACAACCTAATGTGCAAGGCCGGAAACCTGATGGAACCTGAAAGGAAAACGCTGCAGTCAAAATCGATCCTAATCGTATTAGCTTTAAGTTTAGCGGCGTTTCTGCTTTACCTTTTCTTTTATGTTAATCCCGCGCAGGTCGCGGAGACACTCGTAGAAACAGACCTCGCCATCTACGCGCTGGCGTTTCTATGCTACGTAGCCAACACGGTTTTCTCTTCGCTTGTATGGTATAAGCTTCTGGGCGGCCTTCATGTGAATGTTTCGCGGGGCAAAGCCTTCCTCTACACGTGGGTGGGCCTGTTTTTTGAAGCTACCGTGCCTCAGCTTGGCTGGTCCGCTGAAGTATCTAAAACGTACATGCTGAATCAGGATGTGAAGGCTGATTTAGGCTGCGTCGGTGCATCAGCGGTTTGGCAGAAAATGTTTAACATGACCCTTTCTATCTCCACTCTCGCGATCGGACTGTGTCTTGTATTAATCAACTATCAGCTACCCGTCTTCGCCGCGGTAATAATAAGCATCGTACTAGCATTATCCATCCTTGCACTGGGGATAGTATACTATGTAAGCATCAAACCCTCAGCAACAAAAACGCTTCTCGGTTTAGCAGTTAAAATTATTCGATTCTTCCGCAGAAGCTGGAACCCAGCCGCTTTCCTTACAAAGGCGGAAGTGACATTGACCGGTTTTCATGAGGGAATCGCAAAATTACGTTCTAAGCCGCGGTCTTTGGTGGCGCCGATAATTTTTTCGTTCATGAGTTTCTGCTTTGAGTTAATGGTGTTCGTTGTGACTTTCGCGGCGTTGGGTCAACCGATCCGTTTAGACGCGATTTTTATTGTTTTCACGTTGACGGGTGTTTTGCAGACTGTGGGAGCAGCGTTTTTTATCCCTGAACTCGTAACTAGCTGGACGTTAACCGTGCTTAATACAGGTGCAGATGTGGCGTTTTCTATAGCAATTTTGACTCGGGTTGTGAATTTATGGTTCCGCCTTGTCGCATCGTATGGTGCTTTGCAGTATGCGGGTCTTGGGATTATGCGTAAAAACAAAGGCAAAGCAGTAACGACGCCAGTTGAGTAGGCGCCTTATTGTTTTTTAGGTGACCTGCTGGTTGTGGGTTGCTTGGCTGCTTATAGTAATCTTTTTAACGTTTATACGACCTATAAATACGTAGAGGATCATTATACAGCGTTTGTGTTGATAAATACCGAGATAGGCTCTGAATCTGACGTCTTAAAAGAACTTAAGAAGGTAGAAGGCGTAGAGGAAGCCTCCGCCGTGTACGGCGTCTACGACATCGTAGCCAGAGTCAAAGCGGAAACCATGGATAAACTCAAGGAGATTGTAACCTGGAGAATCCGACGGCTTGATAAAGTCCGCTCGACACTCACAATGATTGTCGTAGAGGACAAACAATAAACCCCCTATTCTTTTCAAAAGCTAATTTTTGTCTTATTTTCTTGTTACTTACATAACTTTTTACCCTTAAACGGGGAAACAATTCTCTGGGTAAGTATGACGCGACTGTTAAAGGCAGGATTAAAGTGTCCGTGGTGTGGCGAGAACTTTGATTGCACACGAGAACTAAACGAGCACGCCAAAGAACATTACCACGAAAGCTACGAAGAATGTATCCTCGCTTAAGCAGCTAAGCGTTTGTGACTGTATCAGCACAATCACATAGTCTTAAATTTTTTTCACAGAAATATCACCCTTGTGCGTCAACACTGGTGATACAAATGATAAACAGCCTACAGTACAGTTGCATGCGAAGCGGGGCAGCGACTGCCAGAGGATGCACTATAATTTTTAATGGTTGGCGGAGGCTTGAGGACACATTGAGGCTTTTTGTGTTCCCCCTTTACACGAAAGAGCACCCGGGCCTCTAACAACCATACAACCCCTTAAATGGAGAAAAAAATTATGCCAACAGCTTATGTTCTATTAAATACGGAGATCGGGCAAGAAAAAAATGTACTAAAAGCGTTGAAAGCCTTGGATGGTGTAGAGGAAGCCTATAACCTCTGGGGAATTTACGACATAATCGTCAACGTATCGGCCAAGAGTATGGAAGAACTTAAACGAATTATCACCCACGAGATTGATAGTGTAGGCCGAATAGAATCCAAACTAACCATGATCACTTCGGAGAAGTCGCCAATAGTTTTCAGCGGGCCAAAGGCGGAACCGGAACACGGAGTAATCGACCGCGAACAAGTACAGGTTTATGCCTAAGCAGCGTTTTCGCTGACAATATTTTTTACCTTCAAACCTCTATGCTTCACTATAGAGGAACATTCCCTTGGATACACTGCAGACTATGCATATCGGCTTAGACGATACCGACTCAACCAAGGGAGGATGCACCACATACCTCACCGCAGTTCTAATCGAGAAACTAAAAAAATTTTATGTAACCTACATTGATTACCCCGGGCTTATCAGGCTTAACCCGAATGTTCCTTGGAAAACGCGTGGCAACGGGGCACTTTGCCTAAGATTCACCTACGAGACGCAGTTTGAACAGGAAATCAAAGACACAGCAATTGAGCTTTGGGAGAAGCATGCGCACATCAACGATAAAGGAACCGACCCCGGCCTAGTCTTCTACACCTCGCCAACTATCCCTGAGGAACTAACCGCCTTCTCAAAAAAAGCCGAAACAGTAATCGTAACCCTCGAAGAAGCCCTCGCGCTGATCAAGAAATACCATGCGGAAGCATTGGGCTACAATACCTGCCGCGGCATCATCGGCGCATTGGCAGCCATCGGGGAAACCTTGAACTGTGATCACACCTACGAGCTTATAGCTTACAGAACTCCCAAGAACTTGGGCACAAAACGCCGAGTCGATAAGGACTCGATTTTTGAGATGGACCGCCAAACCCAGCCATACACTTACAATAACGTAGATACAGAAAAAAACCGAGTCATAATCACACCCCGAGGCCCCGACCCGATTCTGTTTGGCATCAGAGGGGAATCAGCGGAAGTCGTCAAGAAAGCCTTTGACATAGTTAAGCCGCTGGAGCCGGTTGAGCGCTGGGTGATTTTCCGCAGTAATCAGGGCACAGACGCCCACCTAAAGCACGTGGCAAAGTTGAGCGATGTTGAGCCCTACTGCTCGGTAATCGTTAAAGGCACCGTCTCCAAAAGTCCGCGGTTGGTTCCAGTCCGTCACGTTATTTTCTCCATTAAGGACGATTCGGCGGAGGTTGATTGCGCCGCCTACGAACCCACAGGCGACCTCAACAAAATCGCAAGGCAACTAATGGTCGGCGATGAGCTGGAAGTCATCGGCGCAACGCATAAGGCAACAGAAACCAAGCCCATGACAATCAACCTAGAAAAAATACGGATACTCAAATTAGCCCAACAGGTGCAAACGGAGAACCCAATGTGCCCACACTGCGGCAAACGCCTCAAATCCATGGGTAAAAACCAAGGGTACCGATGCGAAAAATGCGGTGGCAAATACAAGGACCTGAAAAAGAAGGAAACAGCGCTGCCGCGGTCGATTGAGTTGGGGCTATATGTTACTTCGACGAGGTCACAGAGGCACTTAACTAAACCGCTTCGACGCTACGGACAAGAAAAACAATGCTACGCTACGCAAGTTCTGACTGGGGATTGGCACTCTTAGGTTTAGCGGCTTTCTCCATCCCGCATTTTACCTCATGATTAAGCACGATTAAGCCTATGACGGTTAAGACTATGCCCAGTATCAGGAATTCAGGCAAGTAGTTGTATCCAAAGTATTGGTCGAGCATGGTCCAGAGGCTTCGGAAAATAAAGACTGAAGCGATTAAGACAATGAATTCGCCGATTAAGATCTTGGTTAGTCGCATGCTTTAGTACAGGCGCGTTTTAACTTAAAAGTCATTTCCAGAAAATTTCTTTGATTTTTCGGATTCAATTCATGTGAATGTTGGTTTTCGGAATTTATGCAGGCTATAGAAAACGCCAAACCACAGCAGAACCGTTAGAATAATCAGCGCCCCAGACTGGATCACATACTGATAATACTGAATATCGCTTTGACTTAGAGGCCATAGTACTTGGATGACAATTCCTGTTGGCGTTGACGGCCAAGGTAGGAAGCTGTATCCTGGCGTAGGCCAATATAGTGCTCCGTGGTCCTCGAACACGTGAATGGCAACTGAATAAACCCAAGCGGTATAAACGGAGGCAAGAGATGCAAAAGAGGTCACTGCTGCCAAGAGAGCTTTTTTTCTATTATCCATAATCTACAAAAAGAATAGTTGGCGTAATTAAGCTTGCATAATTCAATTCGACTGGTTGTAGAAAGCCCACAACCAAACAGCAACCCACACTAAAGCCCGAACCAGAAACAGCTGTTTCTGCCAAAACTTTTCATTGATGATGTAGCAGCGCCGTGTTCCCTTCT
>CAYPGY010000028.1:0-18031 GCA_964410435.1 uncultured Candidatus Bathyarchaeia archaeon | reverse complement strand
GTGGCGATTGCACAAGCAACGCAGAAGAGCTTTAGCGGTGTATGAACACGGTTTGTTGTTCTCAGTATACCCCTAACTTTTCCTTATATAAAGCGCTAAAAGTTTGCGAGCTACCCCGGCCTGGATGCAACGTACCTGCCATAGTTAAGCAGTAACTGCCCCTTATTGCGTAGCTGAACCGCCGCCCAAAATTTTACCTGCTATCAGTTGAGGCAAACCCTCGCGGTTTTCTACCGTAACCGTAAACAGTTCAGCATCTGGCAACCCCTTAGCCTCGCTTATCAGTGGGTCTTTTGCTTTAGCGTGCACAACTGCCAGCACCACCTTGCTGCTCACAAGCGCCGCCTTCACTGCCTGCTTAAACTTGGCGGAGAAAAGCTCCATTGGCCCGATTTCGTCGATTACTACCACGTCGTACTTCTGGGTTGCTTGAGTGACCGCTTTTACGCCTATCCACTCGAGGTCTGAGAGGTTCACGCGGTACTTTCCAACCTGCGGACCAGTTTTCTGGTTTACATGTGCCAGCCAGCCGTGTTTGCCGCTGTTAAGGTCGATGACTTCAAACCCTAAACGAGAGCAGCTATCCTTTGCCTCGCGGCTAATCATACCACCCACACTTACGCTTTTAGCTTTGAGTAAATCAACAGTTCTGGATAAGACTGTGGTTTTTCCCGTTCCGGGCGCGCCAGTTACCAGCAAAATACGTTTCTTCAAATATAATCTACTAGAAAGTAAACTCGGAATTGGATAAAATGATTGCGTTTATGCTTAGTTTACGCGTTTTCCTATGGTCAGCTTAATCGCAACCAGCAGAAACGCTTCCGTGACAACTATCAGCGATACTGGTAGCAAAGGAAAATTTGATGCCGTAGCTTGGGCAGCGGCGTCTGGTAATGCGCAGGCGAGGGATATCGCTGTAAAAACCGCTAAAACGGATAAGCTAAAGAAAACCAGCATACGAGAGGATTTCATAGATTAATAATCAGTTGATTTAGGCTTTATCACTGTGCACGTCGCATAGTTTACGCTCAATTCTGAAAAGGCGCATTTAACGTTTTTAAGCGATACTTTTCTATCCATAGCAGTATTATTGGCGCACCACCATGACCGAAAAAAAGGGCTACATAGCAGACTTTCCAAGCGAAATCATCAAAGAAGGAAAAGCCCAAATGCTTGTGCCTAACCTTAAAGCGTACAATGTTTCTCCCTGCGACTACGCGCCATCCAAAGCGCCGGTATTCTATAACCCAGTCATGGAATTCAACAGAGACTTAACCGTTTTGGCTTTTCGTGCTTACCAGAAGATGGTGGCACATGAAGTGCGCATCTGTGAACCGCTAACCAGCCAAGGCATCCGCGGCATCCGCTACGCACTTGAAGTAGATGACGTAGAACACGTTATGGCAAGCGACATTAACCATCATGCCTACGAATGCGCCTTGCACAACATCGAACTTAACGGACTCCAAAACAGAATAACCCTCAAGTACGGCGACGCAAACCGCCTTATGAGCAGCAACGCTTCTCCAAAGAAGCGCTTTGACATAATCGACTTAGACCCATTCGGCACACCAGTACCCTATCTTGATTCTGCGTTTCGTGCATCGCGAAACAGGGGTCTGATTGCGGCGACAGCAACCGACATGGCCCCATTATGTGGTGTCCACGCGAAAGCCTGCATACGTAAATACGGTGGCAAACCAATCCGCACTGAGTACTGCCATGAAGTCGCGGTTCGATTGCTCGCAGGGCACATGGCTAAAACCGCTGCTCAGCATGACATCGGCGTCAAGTTCCTATTCAGTCACAGCACCGACCACTATATCCGCGTCTACTGCCAAATCGGCTATGGCGCCAAAAAAGCCGACGACAGCCTCAAATTCGCAGGCTACATTATGCACTGCTTTAACTGCATGCATCGCGAGGTTGTCTATCACCCGTTCGGTTGTCCAACTTGCCACGAATGCGGCGCCAAAATGGATTACACGGGGCCACTTTGGACTGGGCCAATCGCTGACCAAGCCTTCGTGGAGCGAATAATTGCCGAGAGCCAAACTACGGTGCTCAAAACCAAGAACCGGATCAACAAGCTACTCTCACAGATCAAAGAGGAAGCAGCTGCACCGATAACTTACTATGTCATCGACAAGCTGAGCGGAAAAGATGATCTCCCCGCGCCTTCAAACAAGGTGTTTATTGAAGCCTTAAGAAAGGCGGGTTATCAGGCAGTGCCTACACACTTTAACCCACGGGGCATTAAAACAGATGCACCTGCTTCGGTTATGCATAAAACCCTTAAGGATTTAACAACAACTTAGAGATCGCTTTATCGCTTGGTTAGGTTAGAGTATGGCTACTGTAGTGGCTGGCAGCATTTCTTTGATAGTCACTATTTGATTCATAACAACTGGTGATTCAAAAAATTGTTGCCTCAAAAGAAGGCGACGGTGCATTTGCTATGTCGACACATTGTGGATAGATAAAACTGCGAACAAGAACCACTGGAAGGGTCGCTCCTGCAAAGTATACACTAAAATAGGGCAAAGATTGGAAGCTTATTATGCATACAGGCCTGCTTGATTACAAAAGTTTAAAATGCCAAGCCTAATCCATCTACAAAGCAGCAGTGATCACTAATGACTGACAAAATCACAGTAATCGGCTCCGGCATGATGGGCGGCGCCATTATCAAAAGCCTAATCAAAGGCAATATCCCACCAGCATCCATAACAGCAGTTGACATCCAAGCAGAGAAGCTAAAAGAATTCGAAGCGCTAGGCGTTAAAACCAGCACAAACAACGTCGCCGCCACAGCATCCGCCGACATAGTTTTCCTCATAGTCAAACCCGGAGACGTGGCTAAGGTGCTTAAGGAAATCAGCAAGGAAATCAAGGGAAAATTGCTCATTTCAGTCGCCGCAACTGTACCATTAAGCTATCTTAACAAGAACTCTCCGCTTGAAACCAGAATCGTACGAATCATGCCTAACCTCGGCGCCATGGTGCAAGCTGCCTACACGGCATACTGCTGCACAGAAAATGTGACGGCACAAGACAAAGAAACCGTTAAAGGTTTACTCAACCTTATGGGAATCTGTGACGAAGTAGACGAAAAATACATGGATGCAATCACCGCCGTCAGCGGAAGCGGACCCGGCTACATGAGCATCATTGTTGAAGCCCTCGAATATGCAGGTCTCAAAGTTGGTTTACCTAGAAATATCGCTCTTAACTGCGCAGCACAAACAGTCATAGGTGCAGGAAAACTCGTAACCGACCTACACGAGGAACCCGCACACATCAAAGACATGACAACCACACCCGGCGGAACAACCATCGAAGCAATCTACCAGATCGAACAGAGTCAAATACGCCCAGCCATGATCAAAGCCATCGAAGAAGCCACAAAAAAGAGCCAGACCATAAGAGAAAAATTAAACATGGTATAACTCGGTCATGTTTGAAGCAGCAATATTTGATTGGGACGGGACCCTCGCGGACACCCGCCACCCAATCGTTGTTTCTTTTCACCGTGCATTAAAAGAAGTCGGCTTAGACGTCTCCACAGAGTACATCGAGCGACGCATCGGTATAGGTGCCTCGGAAACCTTCCGTGATATTCTGCGCTCTCAAGGCCGTATTGTTGATGAGGCGTTGGTTAAGCAGCTTGTGACACGTAAAAGCGAAGTACAAGTCGAATTAGCCAACGAAGTCAAACTGTTCGAGGGCGCAGAGGAACTACTTGCGCGTCTACAGGGCAAGATTCATGTGGCTTTGGCATCGATGAACAACCGCACCGTCATCAATCACCTTTTAAAAGTAAAGGGCTTAGAAGACTGTTTCGAATTCGTAATGACCGGTGACAGGGTGTCACATTCGAAGCCTGACCCCGAAATATTCCTTAAAACCGCAGCTGAGCTGAAAGTTGCGCCTGAGCGCTGTGTGGTCTTTGAAGACTCGGTTTTCGGCGTAAAAGCTGCCAAAGACGCAGGTATGAGTTGCATCGCTGTAACAACCGGTGTGTACAGCCACGAGGAACTCGGCATAGAAAAACCTGAATTAACCGTTAAATCGCTAAAAGACCCAGAAATAGCCAGATTTATTCGTTTATGAATATGGCTTGTTGTAGCGTCTAGGCAGTCACATAGCTTTAAACATTTTTCGCAATAAATGTGTAAATGCTCTCAAACAACGGAGGAAAAAAGCTTTTGGCGAACACGACAAAACCGCTCTATCAAGTCCTGCTCCTAGCTAACAATGCAGACCAAGATGTCTCGGTACATGAAGCCGCACAAGTTGATTTCTGTATCGTAAAAGAGCATTTACAGAACGGCGGCTCAGTCTTCATAACCAGCAAAGAAGCACAAAAAATACTCACTCCAAGAAGCCACATGCAAAGTCGCTGCGTACGAGCACAACGTAACATCGGTTTCATCTTCCGTCAGCGTCTGAGAAGCCAATGAATGTGTGGCGTGCATCCACTGATTCCCTTTACCCCCTCTCTCTTCCGAATGTTCCTTATGGGTGCACGTCACTCCCGCTAACAAAAAAGGGTTAAATTATTTTTCTCGCAAAGCTTTAGGCACATACGCGCATCTCGGGTCAGAACCCAGTATGTCGCCAGTGTAGAACAGCGCCGCTGACCGGCAGCCTCCGCAGACATCGACATATTCGCAGACGCCGCATTTACCCTTAAGGTTTCGTTTATCTTTGACTTTATTGAAGAAGTCGCTGCTCTGCATATCCTCCCAAACCTCCTCCAGCGGCTTATTCTTAAGGTTACCAATACGGTATGCATCGTTGTAGCTACATGGGATAACGTCGCCGTTCTCCGCGATACTCATGAATTTGCCGAAGAAGCATCGGCCCAAGAAGAAGTGGTCCCACCATTCATCAAAATCCGGCATACCACGCTGCTTTGCTACTCGCGCATAGAAGGGTATGTAGACGTTGATTCCCGGGTTGCCATCGTATTTAGCGGTTAGGTCGAAGAGTTTGTTGCACACCCACTCGTACTGCTTAGGCGACAAATCGGCTTTTAGGCTCTCTTTGTCGTTGCTGTAGGGTATGAATCCGTGGAAGACAACCCAGCGTGCACCCCACTTCTTCGCAAGCTCAAGTACATGCACCATATCCTCTTCGTTAGCGTTGGTTACTTCGCCTTTATTCGCAAAAGTGTAGACTAGCACGTTTAGAAGGTCTGCCTTCGCGAAACGCTCGATCGCGGCAACAGCTGCAGCGTATGCGCCTTCCCCGCGTATAGCGTCGTTGGTTTTCTTTGCGCCGTCGATGCTGACGCTGATTTTGGTTTTGTTCTTGATTATGCGTTTGATTGCTTTGTCGTCTAGCATTCGCCCGTCGGTTATTATGCTCGTGTTTAAACCTTGGCTGGTTGCGTAGTCGAGCACTTCAAAGAGGTCCTTGCGCAGCATCGGTTGGCCGCCTGTGATGCCGAAGTAGCTGGCGCCGAAGTCGCGGACTTGATCAACGATGCCCAGAGCAGTTTTGGTATCTACTTCGTCTGGGAACGCGGCTTTGTTCGCTGAAACGCAGTGAACGCAGCTGCTGTTACATTCAAATGTGCATCTCCACGGAATGATAAGTAAGGGGCCTTTTTTCAAGAGGTATTTCTCCGGAAGTTTTAGAGTATATAGCTGCTTTTTGCTATTTAACATTTCACGATAAAAAAAGAGCTTTTTATAGCCAAAAGACTTCTTAAATGCTAACACGTATAGTGGGCAATGATAAATTATGGCTAAAGTACAAGGAAACGCTAAACTTTTAGAAAACACCCGACTCGTCGCAGATAACGGTCGTGGACACAATGTAATCTGCGATTTACCGGAGAGTCAAGGCGGCTCCAACGCCGGTGCAACACCGCTCGAGTTGGCGCTTATGTC
Source organism: uncultured Candidatus Bathyarchaeia archaeon (assembly GCA_964410435.1). Classification (GTDB taxonomy): domain Archaea; phylum Thermoproteota; class Bathyarchaeia; order Bathyarchaeales; family Bathycorpusculaceae; genus Bathycorpusculum. Next base: position 12,131 of record CAYPGY010000028.1, on the reverse strand, counting down.
GCTGGCGGGTTGCGGCGTTGCGATTTATGCAGGTGTCTGTAAAAACAGCAAAATAGACCCTGGAAGCATCGAGGTTAGAGTGGAAGCAGAAAAAGTCCCTGATTCACCTTTGATTAAAGACGTAACCATGAAGGTTAATATAAAATCTAAAGCCAGAAAAGCGCTTGTTGAAGCGGCTTGGCGCAGAACAGAGGCTAACTGTCCAGTATTCTACATCTACAACGAAAAGAATCCTACAAAGGTAGAAGTCGACATACAGACAGAGTAACCAGCCAACCCCTTTTCTGTAAAAACCTATTTAACCGATCCTACTCTAAGCAGTAAGCGGAGAGAAGGGAGAAGTTGACAGTAGACAGCCTAAAGGCCACTAAACAAATCAACTGTAAACACGATAAATCCAAACTTTATAGTCAGCGCCGATTCGACATATCCAACGGGTTGGAATTCACTTTTACACACTGCCTTGAATGCCACAAGATTATAGCGCTTGAAGCTAAACGGTTAAGGCATTAAGAACTCTATGTCTCTTTTACTTCTAGATAGAGTGGTCCCTTCTTAAGCACGTCGAGCACACGCTGCGTCTGTGTTGTACCCAGCCGGCACGTGCCAGCTTCGTCAAGGAAAGGCAACTGTTTATTTGCATCCTGTAAAATATGCAGGTTCTCCCAAGTCACCCTAAGGTCTTCTGAGGGGATCTTGGTATCGACATCCATCCGCCAAGCACCCGCATCCAACTCATCTGCTCCCTCTGTTAGGGCGGTGAAGGGTCCAAGAAGAGTTTTTTCGTCTGTGTTGTAGAGAAAAATCACTGAACCCTCCTTAATAGGCTGCTGGGGCTTATTTTCTTCTGTGCAGGCGAAGTGCCTTGTGGTTAGACACTGCTGCTGGGTTGTTTTGTTGCAGTAAAAAACGTAGCCGTCATACATAAAAAAACCTCCGATTACTACAGAAGGCTTCGGCGACTATTTTTCCTTTTCTAAAGAACTGTATTTTTAATTAGCGAAAGATAGAGCATCCATTGTTCCTCCTTTCTTTTTTTATGTTGGTTGTGACTCATATTTTTTAGGATGTCAAGACGAAACAGCAATTTCTTTAATTGTCGAATAAGATTTCTCGTGCGAGGATGCCAAACGAGTTAGCGATAAATTGCATGATATGCAATAAATTGACAAATTTTTAAATATCATTCATCAATTAATATACTAAAATATTGCAAAATAGCGCTACCTGGAAACATTTATATCGGGGCTTGGTTAACAACCTTGTTAGGTATTAACCTACTTTTTAGAGGCCGTAAAACATGTTCTTTTTAAGGTATTTTAGTAAAAATAGACTACGTAATAATTCCAAATCTATTTTGACAATTTTGCTATTAGTAGCGGTGACGATTGCTCCGCTGATAAGCTTAATCAGCATTGAACCAGCTTCAGCCGCAGTCACTGTGTTAACATCTAAATGGACCCGATCTGGTTTGGGTACAAACTGGGAGGGCGGCGTAGTTGTTGGAGACGTTACAGGCGACGGCGTGGAAGACGTCGTTTACGGCGGAAACGATAATCTGGTTGTTTTAGACGGAAACACCGGGAGCACGATTGCGTCGTACAACCAGCCCAGCATAGGTCAGTACAGTCAACCACAATGCTACGATGTAGAGGGCGACCGCGTACTGGAAATTCTGGTGCCCCTGTATTATCTGCCCGGTTTAGCTGCTGTAAAGTATGACGGAGATAGTACGCTTCAGCAACTATGGATAGTCAATACCGAGGGCTCATCTGGCTCAGGTAGCGTCATGGCAAAGCCTGTTGCAGGAGACATAGACGGCGACGGCGTACTTGACATCTTTATTGCCTCGCAGGATGTTTCACCAGGCGGCTACTATGATGAGCAAGGAGCTTATACTTACCCGAATGGCTATGATGGTACCGTCTGCAGAATAGCTGCTTCTAACGGCGCTATTTTAGCTCAGACTTTTACTTGGCGGCCCTGTTCAGGTGGTCTATCTTTAGCAGATACAGATAACGACGGCGTTTTCGAGCTCTATCAGGGCGACCGCGGAATGTACTATGGTGACGGCAATTATGGTGGTGGCGAAAAATCGTGGTGGGCTGAAAACTTGACCTTGCGGTGGAGCCGTCAAGACGCTTTAACCAGCAGCCAGGCACCCGCCCTTGTCGACGTGAACAACGACGGCGTTTTAGATGTAGTTACTGGAATGTACAGCGAAATGAGTGTTCTTAACTCGCTAAATGGACAATGGATCAACCACTTCGAAAGTAATACCCTGTCGGTTCACTACGGAATAACCGTCTACGACATAGACGCTGATGGGCACCTTGATTTATTGACTAACGACGGCGACCACGATAACCATAATAGTACTGACGTTTACGATTTGGTGACTGGGCAATTAAAGGCTCAGTTGCCCCTTGGCAACTATAACAGCACAATGCCTTACGACAATAAATGGGCGCCTCTTGTCGCTGACATTTACCCCAACGGCAACAACCCAGATGGATCACCCAGAATGGAAATAATCACTGGCGCTAATACTTCACGAACAACAACCTACACCTCGTACCCAGCTTGCCTGTTAATTTTCGATAATCAATATAACTTGCTGCAGAACATCACTGGACTTAACAACCAGATAGGATACCCCATTGTACAGGACATAGACGACGACGGCCTCTTAGAATTAATTGCTATCCAAAACAACGGTTACGTGAGAGCATACGATACGTCCTCGCCTGCGCCATCACAACGTATCAGATCAGAAGTTACATATTACAGCGAAAAAAGAACAGGCGCCGCAGTCTATCAACCATTGCCTTGGGCTCCAAACTACTGGACTACCCCGCTTCTTGCACCAATCTACCCCGCTGACAACTCGCTGAAGACTCCGCAATCGACGACTTCACTGAGTTTCAAGATCCGAGACCACCAATCACTCCCACTAACCTACACCGTAACCACTTCACCCGATATTGGAAGCGCCAGCGGCTCCAGCACCGGCAACTCTTACAATTGGCAAACACAGACCCTAACTTTCAACAAACCCTTAGACTACGATACTACCTACAGGTGGACGGTAAGCGTTTCAGATGGCTCTCATGTGACACAGAGAACGTATAGTTTCAGAACAGAACTTGCGCCCAACCAAGCTAACAGCCTACCAACCCAAAGCGACCCGACAATAACCCCCCAAAGTGGATCAACTTCTTCAACTTTTACAGCAGCTAATCAAAACACAGCTGACGCCAACGGAGACTCAGTTACAAACACTTACCTATGGTCCGTTAACGGGCAGCAAATAACCAACTTAGTCTTACCATTCAACACAAGAAATGAACTAACCACAAAAGATTATTCAGTGTACGCAAATAACGGTGTCGTTACTGGCGCAACATGGGTACCTAATGGTAAATTAGGCGGCGCATACCGCTTCGACGGCAAAGACGATGCTATCATAATTAGTGACGGCGGTGCAGGGTATTATGACAACAAGACCTACTCGACGTATAACCCCGAATTAGGTGGAGACGGCACATGGACAGAGATATCCGTGGAGGCATGGATTAATCTTTCAGCCTACAACAATGGCTCAAGAATCGTAGCCAAGATCCCAAGCTATGAATTAGGTTTTGAAAGCAATTTCAACGGCGGCGCTTCTACCCGCTTAATTGCCTCGGTTTGGCCGCACACAGGCGTAATAGGTACAGATGACAACCATGCAGCTTCAGACCGCGTATCGACAGTAACTGCAAACGTTAACCTTGCACTAAACACATGGTACCACATCGCCTTCACATACGAGAGCGGAGTAGGTATAAAACTCTACTTAAACGGTGTTATGGTTGCCCAGAAAACCGGCGTCACGGGTGTTTTAGAGGTCAGCTCAGGCGCCCCTGTCTACATCGGAAGACTGGTACAGCCATTTGCAGGATTAATCGACGAAGTCAAAATCTATCCGCACACCTTGTCTGCAGCAAACATAAACAACTCCTACCAATCCACAAAAGATGGCTTAAGCACAAACTCAGTGTTCTGCCCCGCAGGCATAGCAGCTCCAGGAGACACCTTAACATGCACAGTAATTCCAAACGACTCCTACGGCGACGGAACAGCCCGATCAGCTAGCGTAACACTACTGAATAGTGCTCCAGTTGCATCTGATTTGAAGATATACCCTGTACGTTCAAGCAACGTTCGTCTAGATAGCGAAGCCCTAGGAGTACTCTATACTTACACCGACCCTGACGGGCAATTAGAAACCAGCAGCCAAATAAGATGGTACATGAACGGTGTGCTACAGGCAGGATTGAACGATCAACGCACCGTTCCAGCAGCAACCACTCAAATCGGCCAAACATGGTACTATACTATTACCCCCCGAGATTCAGGGGGGGCATACGGCGACACACAGACTTCGCCAACTGTAACAATTCGAGCAAACACTGCACCTGTAACAGGCACACCAACGCTCATCTCCTCAAACGGAAGCACAGCATACGACGACGAAGAACTAACAACAACCGCAGCAGCAACAACTGATGCAAACAATGACGCAACAACCAACATTTATCACTGGACTAAAAATGGTGTATCTCAGACTAATTTGCAGATGCCCTTTGACACTGAAGTTTCAACTATTCCTAACACAAACGGCGCAGTTAAAGATTACTCGGGCTATAACAACAATGGTTTAGCAAACGGCTCTAGTTGGGTTCAAGATGGCGTTATAGGTGGCGCATTGGGATTTGATGGCAATGATTACATTACTGTACAAGAAAACGCTAACAGCTTAGGCGGTTCAGGTACATGGTCACAGATTTCTGTTGAATTCTGGATTAAAGCATCCGGTCAAACTACCAGCACACAAACGGTGGTTTTCAAACCAGATGCATCTTACAGTCCTACTGCAAGTTCTTATGGATACGGGTACCGGGTTCAATACCGTTACTACATTGATAGCTACAGAGTATACTGGATTATCTCAAACACCACTGCAACTACATCGCTAAACACAAGAATATACAACGGTCCCGACCAGTGGCATCATATCGTATGCACATACCACTCAGGAGTCGGATTAAAAATTTACCCCGACGGTGTACTAAGCGCCCCACTTGCAGCCCCCGGTAACATCACCGCTACAGCAGGCGGTCTTCTATACATAGGTGGTATCAACAGCGGTACAGGCGATTTCATGGGCCAAATGGATGAAGTGCGGATATATCCAACCGCTTTATCAGCAGCTCAGGTGTTCCAGCGGTACATCGATACACTTGACGGCATAAGCGACAACGAAACCATCGTGCCACAAGAAACATCAACCGGTGACAGCTGGATGTGCCAAGTTACGCCCAACGACGCATGGGGCGACGGCGCAGGGGTGAATTCTCAGAGTCTTACAATTGCGGCTAGAAGTACTCAACCGCATATAGACTGGTATTCACCTGCCAACGCAACATTCAACGCTGATACTGTAAGCCTATTGAACTTCACACAGGTCTCGTCTGGATCAGCGCTAAGCTACTCATGGACTCTTGATGGCGTTGAACAGGCAACCACACAGAACTGGACATACATACCAACTACAGGGGTACACCACATAAGAGTTACAGTTACCTCAGGAGGATTAAGCGACTACCAAGAATGGACCATTAACGTAGGCGGTATAACCCCAACAGAGTACACATTAACTGTCAACCTTGTAGGTTCTGGATCTGTCATTAAAACCCCCGATCAGGCAACCTATCCTTCTGGTTCTTCTGTTCAGTTGACTGCTACTCCCGCTGCAGGTTGGGCTTTTAGCGGATGGAGCGGAGACCTATCCGGATCAACTAATCTTACATCGATAACTATGAATGCCAATAAAGCTGTCACTGCAACATTCACTGAAAATCCACCCACGCAATACACCTTGACAGTCAACGTTGTGGGTTCTGGCTCCGTTACCAAAAACCCTGATCAAGCAACATATGCTTCAGGCACTGTTGTGACTTTAACACCAGTTGCAGCTACCGGATACACCTTTAGCGGTTGGAGCGGAGACTTAACTGGCAACTCAGATCCCGCAACAATCACAATGAATAGCAACAAAGCTGTAACAGCAACATTCACCGAGATCCCTCCGATTCAGTACACTTTAACAGTAAACATCGTAGGTTTAGGCGCGGTAACCAAAAACCCCGACCAAGCAACCTACCAGTCAGGAATAACTGTTCAGTTAACGGCTGAACCAGAAGACGGCTGGACATTCCAAGGCTGGAGCGGCGACCTAACAGGCACAGAATCGACTAAAACAATCATTATGACAGGCAACAGAGTGGTTACTGCAACCTTCGAAGAGACGCAGCTATTTGTTTTCCAAGACGGCTTCGAATCCGGCTCATTCAGCGCATGGAGCTCTACCACAAACACAGCCGGCGAAACATCAACAATCGCAAGCAACATCGTTCATACAGGCGCAAACAGTGCCATGTTCACCTCAGACGGAGGACTCAGCTATGAACGGGCTTATGCATCTAGAAGCGGCCTTAGTCTCCCAGAGATATACGCCCGTGCATACGTTTACGTTGACCAATCAGGAATCGCTGATAACGCTGACCGCTTCTACTTCATCCAGATAATGGGCGGATATAACGTTGTTGCATACGGCGGCTGGCGTCAGGACTCAAGCGGAAACATACACTGGCACCTTATGATCCGAGACGGAACCAGCTACGTAGGAGCATACTCAGCAGCGATACCCTCAACAGACACATGGTACCTATTGGAGTTGCATTGGAAAGCAGATGCAACAGTTGGCTTCGGAGAACTCTATGTAAACGGAGAATTAGTAGCCTCAATCACCGCAAGAAACACCGCTAACTACGGCAGCGCGACCATCCTAAGAGTGGGGCTTCCCGAAGTCTACAACTGCGCAGCAACCACCGTGTACATCGACGACGTAGCTGTAAGCCAAGGATCAATCGAGCCACCTCCGCAGTACACGTTAACCGTTAACACAGTCGGTTCAGGATCCGTAACTAAGAACCCAGACCAAGCAACATATACTTCAGGATCATCCGTTCAGTTGACCGCTGTCCCCGCCGCCGGTTGGAGATTCAGCGGATGGAGCGGCGACCTATCAGGATCCACAAGCCCCGCCACTATAGCGATGAACAGCAACAAAGAAGTTACAGCAACCTTTGAACTGATTCCGACATACACATTAACAGTTAACGTTGTAGGCTCGGGTTCAGTAACCAAAAACCCGGATCAGGCAACCTATCTGTCAGGAACGGTTGTGCAGTTAACCGCTAACCCCGCAGCAGGATGGGTTCTTAACAGCTGGACAGGGGATGCCTCAGGAAGCGCAGCAACAATCGAAGTTACAGTGGATGCAAACAAAGTTATCACGGCGACGTTCATAGAAAACACAATACCCACATACACCCTAACCATAAACATAGTAGGCCAAGGCGCAGTTACAAAGAACCCCGACTTAGCACAGTACACATCAGGCACGTCAGTAACGCTGACTCCGCAACCAGCAAACGGCTGGGAATTCTCAGGCTGGAGCGGCGACTTAACCGGCAACACAGACCCCGCTACTATTTCAATGACTAGCGACAAAACCGTAACCGCAACCTTCACGCAGCAACCACAAGAGTACATACTGCAAGACGGCTTCGAATCAGGCGACTTCGGCGCTTGGACAACAACCAGCACAGGCAGCTCCGGTTCAGGCGAAACCTTAAGCCTCACCTCAAATCAGGCGCACTCTGGTGTTTATGCGGCAAGCTTTAGCTCCAACGGCGGCGGAAGCTACGAACGCGCCTACCTCGCTGAAACTCTCGATCCAACAGTGGACACGGTTTACGTACAAGGCGCGTTCCGTCTAACACAGAATGGCATAGTGGAAAACGGCGACAAGATAAAACTGATAGAACTCAGAGCGGGAAGCAGCATAATCGCGGCAGCGGGAGTTATCGAGCGAAGTGGAACACTAAGATGGTGGCTGGAGACAAGAGACGGTACATCATGGATAGAAACCTATTCAACAACCACCACGGGAGATGTTTCAAGCTGGTTTACCGTTGAACTTCAGTGGACTAATGATGCAGCAAACGGCGGCGCAGTGCTTCTCGTTAACGATGCTATAGTGTTACAGGTAAGCGGTGACGACACAAGCAACTATGGAAGCTGCAGTCAGGTGCGCATGGGACTTGCCGAGTTATACAACTGCGGCGTTACAACAGTATGCATGGATGATGTGGTGGTATCCGAACAGGAAATTGTTGGATAACTTGGCCAAAATTCGGAGTGTATACTCCGATTCTCTTTTTTTTAGCAGCAGATGAAGATTTTGTTTCGGGTTTAAAATTTTAAATTAGAAGAAGAAGGGAACACGGCGCTGCTACATCATCAATGAAAAGTTTTTGCAGAAACAACTGTTTCTGGTTCAGCTGCTGGTTTGGGTTGCAGGTTGGTTGAGGCGACAGTACAACCAATAGCAGACAAAACAACCCTTTCTGATCTACTATTAAATAAGCATAGTATTAAAGTTGGCATTTTTCTCGGTTAGTCGATCCCTATTCTTAAGGCTACATTATCGCCACATGTCGAACTATTACAGAAGAAGCGTTGGGTTTAGCAAGTCTCCTCTTTAGCATATTAAACATACGCGAGAAATGCTTAGAATGAAAAAAGAAGAAGCTTAGAGCTTTTTGTCTACGCCCTTGGGTTTTCCCTTATAGGCGAGAGGAACAGATACCAACGCTGCAGCAAGTATTGCGGTTATCGCTATCAAAATCAGCGGATTGATTGGAGGCTGAGTTTGATCAGGGTTCGGAGTGGAAGTAGGCGTCGATGGATTGATGGGCTGTGTTGATGTTGTTGGCGTTGAGGTTAGTGTAGGTGAAGTTGTGCTTCTAGGATGTATTGTTGGATTTGTCGTGGTGTCAACTTCTGGCGTATTAGTTGATGTTGGCTCGGTTTGGGGGATTTCGCGGAATACAGGTGTAACATCTATGTTAACTGGGGACCCAAGCGGTAAACTATCATTTACTGACGGGGTCATACTCCAATAGTTTCCTGAGCAGTTACTATTGCCTTCTAAAATCAGTCCATTACCGTAAAAATTGTTTAATGTGACATTATTGCCTGAGCCAGTTACGAAAGCTCCATTCCATTTGTTATCGGTAAAAGTGTTATAACTGACAACATTGAAGGTCATGTTGCCGCTTGACGAGTCGAAGAATATTCCTGTATCAAAAGCGATAACGGTGTTTCCTTGGATTATATTTTCACTGCAGTTACCGTTGAGTTGTAAACCGTTGCCGTTAATCCGGTATGCCACGCCAGAATTTAGCGCGTTCACCATTATGTTATTGCTCTGGGCGTTTATCAGTTGGATTGCATCATCGCAGTTAGATAGAAATTCGTTCCAGACTATTGAATTGTTTGCTGAGTAAGCAACTTTCATTCCGTCAACTGCATTTTCAAATAGTGTGCAGTTTACTATTTTGCAGAAATACGCGTTTACAAGCGAAACACCGTTAACGCAGTTGGTTACTTTCAGGTTTTGAACTGTTACATTCCAGGCCTTAGTTAAATTCAAGCCAGCTTCCAAATAGAGTAAACTATCGCTTAAATTATATGATCCGATAACTGCGTTGCCTCTTAGAGTATGGCCTGCACCGTCAAAGACAGCATCGTTTTTTTGGATAGCTACTGAACCGCTGATATCTTGAGTGAGAAAATAATTATTTCCGTCGCGAATTATAGCCGAGTTCTCCGGCTCTATAGTGCCCTCACTTGTAATCACGTAATTAATATACTGAACCTCTTGGGAAGTTGCAATTGAAAAAATGCAAAATTGGATTAAAAACACAATCATTGAAAAAGTAATGATTTTTAAAATCTTCATAATTATTCGCATCCAGCCGCTTAAAAAACAAACCTTTAATCCTTAACTTATTAGAAGCGTGCAATCGTTAAGGAAGCAGAAACTAGTTAATAAATTTCCCGCTTTATCTAGCCATAGGTAATAGGTACGAAGTCAAAACGCCTCTTTAGGCTTACCAAATGGTTCAGGGGTTACTTGTTAAGTAGAGTTTGCAACTTAATGCTTGCACTTAACAAGCTTGAGAACTGTAATTTGCAAAAAGAGGCAACAACTTTGCAAAAACGCTTATGAATTATCGTAGCTCTCGAAAGACCATCAAGGAAGAGAGAGATGACTGGATGAACAAAGCGATAATTAAAAGCGTACTGATGTCTGTTCTCTTAGTATTAGTCATTTGCACGCCATTGCTTGTCGTTAACCCCAACGCACTTTTCGCCGAAGCAGCAACAGTAAACACAGTTGTCAGCACAGAACTAATCAATTACTATAGCATGTCAACTTCGCAAATTCAAAGTTTCATCACAACTTTGAGTAATCAGGGAATAACAACTTTGACGTTGAGAATAAACAGTTATAATGAATGGAGCAGTAATAGCAACACAGCCATAGCCAAGATAAAAGCTATAATTCCCGTAGCCAACGCACAAGGCATCTCCGTCAACGTCGATTTACATACTTGGTACACTACGTGGGATAACAGCTTCAGGGACTCTGCATCCAATGCAGCGTCTAACCGTAACACCTACATAAACTACGTTAAAACAACAGTATCAGCATTCAACGGTGTAAACGTCAATGCCTTCATGGTTCTAAATGAACCGCAGGCAAGAACCGCATCCTCAGCAGAAAACAACTTTATCTTAGACGTACTCTCTGCGGCGCATTCAGTTACCAGCAAACCAGTATCCGTTAGATTCATGGCGGGTTATAGCCCAAGCACAGGTCACTATTCAGCAGCAATTGACCAGGCATCTGATTTTCTATGCCGAAACTCCTATTGGGATCCTAGAAATCCATCTACGACAGTTTATGGCTGCACTGAAGCCAAACTATTAACCGCAATATCCACTGCCCACAACCAGAACAAACAATTATGGATAACCGAATTCGGCAAATCAAACAGCGATCTTGCAGATCAACAGGCATACGTTAAAGCGTTCGTTGCATACGCAAAAACTAAAGGTATGGATCAGATCTTCTGCTGGGTTAGCCAACCATCATCAAGCGGAGAAACCTACAACATATTCAACGGCTACACTCCAAATCCAGCATTCTATGAATTAGTCAACACCGCAACATCTACTACAACCTCAACTCCACAGCCAACGTCAACAGCAACCCCAACGCCAATTCCAACCGTAAAACCAACCTCGGCTCCTACTCCCATCTCAACACCAAAACCAACAGCAACACCTGATCCAACAGTGAACCCAACTCCGAAGCCGACATCGACTCCAACACCAACCGAACAGCCAAAATCCTACTGGTATAATCGTTGGTATCCCTGGTACTACTCGTGGCACCGCTAAATAAGCAATTAAAAACAACCCCACATTTCTTTTTTTATTCTATACACTTCATTTAGAGGACTGCCTAACAGCAGACCTTACAAGCGAGAGTTTGGAAACAATTATATTTACCTCTAATCTACTTACTTGTTGAGATTATATTATAGGAATTGCTTGATTGTGCTGCAAAGAGGTTCCTGTGTTTTCCGCGTAAACTTTGAATTCAACAATCGAGTTCCAACGGGTAATTAGGGATCAAAGCGAGGCAAAGGAACATCTTTACCTTTCGTTTCTCCGCTGTTTTCATACAGGGAATACATAGTTATAATGCTTTTACTGTAGCCATTTAGCGCTGAAATGAAAAAGTGCAGCTGATACCTAAAAGCGTTTAACGTAAAAGTTTTAAGGGGACTGTCAATTGGTTTTTATAAAATCCAACATTAAACGTAAAAGCAATCTGATTGACTTCATAAATGCTCACAGATGGTACACAATAACGTTACTCTTGATAACATTCGCTACAACAGCGATTATCCTAATACCCGAGAACGCTCTACCGATTTCATATTTACGATCCTCACTGGCGATACTTCTAATGATGTTTCTTCCTGGTTATACTTTGCTGAAAGCAGTCTTTCCAAGCGACCTATCCAGTGAAAGCACCCAGACCGTGGTAAGCATACTGGAGTTTATTATTTTAAGCATCGGTTTAAGCACTGTTCTAACAG
>CAYPGY010000027.1:0-18098 GCA_964410435.1 uncultured Candidatus Bathyarchaeia archaeon | reverse complement strand
CTGTAAACTTTTCCCCTACATCTAAAAAAGGTCGGGAAATGTTTCAATCCATTGCCTATATGCTCCTCGTATAGTTACGTCTGTTGTTCCCAATTTGTCGGCTAAACTCGTTTTGCTTTTTTATAGAATCATAACGGTAGCTTAGAAGATAGAATAAGCCCGCCAACGATGTGCTTAGCGCTTTTGCCGTTGATGAATGTAAATCTGCGCTTATAAGCCTGTTAATGATTTGGATGACATCGGCGGCTATTTTGTCCGTTACAGATTTATCAGCCCATATGGCGTGAGCGGCAGCTTCTCACAGATCGGGGAACCCAGTTTAAACCTGTAAGAGGTGCGGTCTCTGCGTTTGATTTGCACTGCGCTGAATTGGGTATTGAGCATATTTGTGCTAGTGTGCGCAGGCCAACTACTTGCGGTAAGATTGAAGCTTTCTATAAAGCATACGGGTTGGAATCTCATCTTTTCAAAGAGCGATGGAGTTTTATTCGTTACTACAACTTTACAAGTCCTCATGAAGGAATAGCTATTTAACTCCAACAGAGATGTACTTAAAACAGAAAGCGTAAGGCTATTTCTAAATAGAACAACCGAAATCCGAAATCAAAAGTTTTTTATAAAAAAACATTACACCTCTTGCTTAAGAGGTTCAAAAATATGGACACTCTCTATATCTGGATAATAATCACGATATTAACCGCCTGCTTGCATCTTGTCTTCACCAAAAAACCGCGAACAAAAAAACGTACTATCGAGATTTTCCTGCTCTATCTTTTAGTAGTACAGGTCGGTGCTGCTTCAATTTGGAGCTTCATAGGGCACACATTTATGGCTGACTATATCGCGGAATACATTGGTTGGCTTCCAGGGAGCCCCTTCCAGTTCGAAGTAGCGGTAGCTAATCTCTCATATGGTGTTCTTGGAATATTATGCGCCAAATACCGTGGCAACTTCTGGGCAGCAACTATTATTGCTTTTTCAATATTCTATTTGGGCGCAGCCTATGGGCACATAGTTGACATTATCCAAAATGCCAACTTCGCGCCAGGAAACGCAGGTGCCCCACTGTACCTTGATATCGCCTTACCTGCAGTACTATTAAGTCTCTTTGCTGCCTACAAAATAACTGATCAGCCGACTAAACAATGTTAAACAATAGTTGGAGCTAGAGATGGGAATTGATTCTCATCACTCGCTACAGCATCTCTTTTGTCAGTATAAGTTCATTTAATTTGGATGTCTGAAAGAAGCCGTAAGTTACTGGACATCATTAGGCTTTTGTTGAACTTATCGCGGTAATGGCAAAATATTCGCCGTTTGCCGAGAAAGCAGGTATGCAAAAAGTAATTGAACAGCAGTCAGTTGAAAGTGTTAAAACTTTAACGCAGACAATGCAGCGGTTAGGGTTTAATTTACAACTTATTGGCAGTCAACGCTATGTAGAATCAGTTCTGGAGACTTTGACTAATAGGTGAACTTAAAACTGCCTTTATCGCAAGTAATCATCCGCGCTTTAAAAAAGAAGTAGCTAGCAGTCGTCGTAACCCCTATGGAAAAAACATCCGATTATTGGGTATATGTTCAAACGGTGGATAACTTGAAAATTGGTAGGCTGATAAAAATTCTTGCGTTGCTGTCTCAAACGAAGGTTTACCTTTATTGGAAGAATGAAAACTAAGGTGATTATCTGGTTTTACGGTTTTCAGGCCTTTAAATTTAGAGTTAATATTTTTGATATGGTTCCAAGTTTCGAATAATTATTAAAGGAATACGACTGATTAAACAACTTATTACCTGCTTGATGGGGTGGGGCAATGGAAATATTCGATAACATTAACAAAATTTTAAAAAATGACTTAGAAGTCTCATTGAGAAAAATAGTCGTGTGTCTGTTGCTGCCTCATGTTTTTCAATTTATGCATATCAAGCATTGAAGAAAGCACGCGCTTACAAACAACCCTGAAGGCGATAAAATAGATGTTGTTGAAACCCCAAACGGCACAGCACAAGCAAACTATATACTGGAAACAACCAAGGAACTCTTGAAAACACACCAACCAAAGGACATAGCGATCCTGTGCAGGCGAAGATCAAGCGCAGAACCCATAATCAAAGCCTTCAGAAAACACAACTTACCATTTAACTTCGTCGAAGAAACCGGATTCTTCCAAGAACCCATAATAAAAGACATCACAGCAGTTCTAAAAGCCATCAGCAACCCACTGGAAAACAACGCAGAAATCGTCAGAATTCTAAACAGACGAAACTATGACATAAAACAAATCGACATACAAATGCATATGCGATTAATTCTAAGAGTACTAAGGCTCGATGCTCTTTTTTTCAATAATATCCAACAAGATATCAAGGGAATTAAAGCCTAAGTACCACAAACCGGATCTGTGTTAAATTGTGCTACAATTTGGATTTGGCAGATGTTATCTATTTAATCTAAATTAATTTAGGGACAGGTCGAGTATGTGCGCGCGCTTGTATTAGTGCAGCGCGGGGGGAAATGTGGTCGAATTTATGTAGAGAATTTGTTTACCTGTGTTTATACGCCATCTACGAGTCGACAGATCCACCGATAATTGTCAGTGGGGCTTCCCGGATTTGAACCGGGGTCTATAGCGCCCGAGGCTACAAGCCTGGACCAAGCTAGCCGAAAGCCCCAAGGAAAACTGTTTTTTCGGCGAATTTGCGTTCTATGTTAATTGTTGGGTTGGCTTTAACTTTAGCGGTGCCGCAGATGTGTGCACCACGATTTTTTAGCTGCCAAGCGGTAATTTGCGGGTTTTGGTATCTATAGTTGTTTACCTATTTGCTCTATTAGTGGTTCTTTGTTGGAACCTATAGAGGGTAGGTAGCTGATAGCCAACCTATTTGCATCCTAATATCCAGCCTATGCACAGGGCCTATAGAGGGGGTACCTCTACTTTTAGCGCTTTAAATAAGGGGAGGGGATACACTGAGAGCAACAGAAACCTTGCTCAACAGAAAAACGGGAAAAGCCGCAACCTAAACATTAAACAATATTTTAGCCAATAAAACCTTAAAGCAACACACAGCATTCCATACCCAAGAAGTCGAAAGGTTATGTCAGGGTCAGAATCGCTAACCCCATTCATCGAGAAAAAACAGAAAGGCGAAGAGCCAACCATCATTATGGACAGCCGCGAAGCCAGCAGCGCCAAAAAAATCTACAGCGGCCTCACCGAAAAAGGCGCAACAGTCAAAACCCAGATGCTCGAAAAAGGCGACTACATCCTATCTGACCAATGCGCAGTGGAACGCAAAACTGTAAACGACTTCGTCTACACACTCACCCGCCGATTCCTCTTCGAGCAGCTATTCCGACTAAAAGACGTTTACCCAAAATCGCTGATCGTTCTGGAAGGCTACCTGCCAGTCATCTATAAGTACAGCAGCATCCAGCCGCAAGCAATCTGGGGAGCAATGTTCAACCTCGCCAAAAACGGCATAGCCATCGTTAACACCTCTAACCAGAAGGAAACCGTCGATTTCCTCTACACAGCAGCAAAGCAGGAGCAAATCGTAGAGAAACGCAGCGCCATCGTGCATGCATTCAAAAAATGCGATACCCTCTCCGACTCACAAGTGTACTTTGTCGCCAGCCTGCCAAGCATCGGACGAGAGAAAGCAACAGCAATCTTGCAGTCTTACCAGACGCCGATTAACGCGTTAATCAACATTGACGACTGGGAAAAAGCGGTACATGGATTGGGCCCAGTTATTACTAACCGAGTTAAGGATGTTTTGAATACACCATACAAAGAAAACAAGGCGAAAGATCAGAGAAGCATGGAAGAGGAAAATCAAAAACACACCGAAAATGACCAATAACAACAGCCGCTTTTTTACCCAATAACGCCTCGCTTCAAAATTCTGCCACGAGTAAATTATTTAAAACTAAACCAGAACCAGTAACCCTGTTGATATTAAACCAAAAAATAACGACAAGCCAAATCCAGCCTTGAAGATCAATAAACCCAACTAAAAACGCAATTTAGCTTAAATTAACCAAAGCTTAATAATCAACAAAACATATTGGTCGGATAATCCAACACATGAAGGGAGAATGGAAACAAATGAATGTAAAAATTCTAGCAATAATAACCACAGTAATAATTGTATCAGCAGCACTAATCGGCGTATTCTACTTAGGCCAATCACCAAACCAAAACCAAACGGGCGCCATAACTATAGTAGATGATCAAGGCACAATAACCACACTCGACGCAGTCCCCCAGAGAATAGTATGCATAGCCCCAAGTGTAACACCAACACTCTTCGAATTAGGCGTCGGAGACAAGATTGTCGGCTTAACCAACTACGATGATTACCCATACAACTTTACAGCATGGTTTGAAGCTGGAAACATGACCTCAATCGGCGGCTTCTCAACACCAAACTTAGAAACAATCGCTACACTACACCCAGACGTAATCTTCACAACCGACGTCAATGAAGAAATCATCCCCAACATGCGCGAACTAGGCTACAAAGTAATAGTTCTAGGTCCCGAAACAATAGAAGGAGTATTCAAAGACATCACAATCCTCGGCGACGCAACCGGAACCTCAACCAAAGCCGCAGAAATAATCAGCAGCCTACAAGCACAAATAAACAACATCCAAGATAAAATCATGAATTCAGGCATCACTGAGCTACCGAAAGTCTACTACGAAGTCTACCTCTCAAGCTCAGGAATAATGACCGCTGGAAACGGCACATGGATAAACGATGTCATCGCAAAAGCAGGCGGCATAAACATCTTCGCCGACCAATCCGCAGCCTACCCATATACAAGCTCAGAAGTAATCGTTCAACGCAACCCAACAGTCATAATACTACCAACCAACATGGGCACGGGAACCCCATCATACGGCAGCGTAGAAGACGTAAAAGCAAGAAGCGGATGGAACTCAATCGACGCAATCAAAAACAACCGAATATACGTTATCGACCAAGACATAATGAGCGAACCAGGAGTCAGAATAGCGGAACAAGTTCAAGCAGTTGCACAATGCCTTTACCCACAACTTTTTAACTCCACATCTTAATTTTAAAGGGAAAAACTTTGACAAGCAACATCGAAACCTCGTATTCGAAACGTTCAAAGCGATGGAAACTAACCATAGCATTGCTTGTCATCGCCCTATTTTTCATAGTTATAGTAGCATTAAACATAGGCTACGCACCTATATCTTTCTCAGAAATCATCTCAATAATAGGTAAACAAATTCCACTACTAAATACAACAATTGATCCAAATGCATTCACAGCAACCAATGAATCCATAATTCTCCAGATACGATTACCCAGAATCTTAGCAGGCGTAATAATCGGCGCAGGCTTAGCTTCTGCAGGCGTTCTCTACCAGGGCGTCTTTAAGAACCCGATGGCAGATCCATACGTTTTAGGAGTATCTGCAGGTGCATCAGTCGGCGCCGGCTTCGGCATCCTTTTCGGCTCCGGCTTAAGCTTGTTGGGTCTACCGATTGTGCCGACAACAGCGTTCATAGCCGCGCTGATAACAGTCTTTGTCGTTTACAACATCTCAAGGGTCGGAACAAGAGTCCCCGAAATGACGTTACTACTCTCAGGGATAGCCATAACGATATTCTTGTCAGCAATCTATCAGATCATGCAGGTTATAGCTCCAAACTCGCAGTTACACGCACTTGTTTTCTGGATGATCGGCGGAATCTCAAACATCACATGGAGCGACATATGGTCAATAACGCCATTTGTCATCGCTGGAATCCTACTATCATACATATTCTCTAGGGACCTAAACATGATCTCGCTTGGCGAAGAAACCGCGCAGCATCTAGGCGTTAACACTGAGCGAACAAAAAAGATACTGTTAACACTTGGCGCAATGATGACTGCCGCAGCGGTATCCGTAAGCGGCCTAATTGGGTTCGTGGGATTAATGATACCCCACATCACTAGACTAATCATGGGACCAGACCACAGGCTCCTACTACCAGCATCAGCCATTGTAGGCGCCATATTTCTAGTCATCTGCGACGCAGTAGCAAGAATCCTAACAGGAGCCTCAGAATTACCGGTTGGTGCAATAACAGCCCTAACAGGAGGACCCTTCTTCATCTTGCTCCTCAGAAAAAAGAAAATGAGTTATCGAATGTAGAGTGAAAAGAATGGTTACGTTAAACGTAAACAAAGTAGAATGCCATTATGGGCCTATAAAGATACTCTCAGATATCACCCTCGACGTTAAACCCGGCGACTTCGTAGGCATTCTTGGCCCCAACGGTTCAGGAAAAACAACACTGCTAAAAAGCATAAGCAGAGTACTCAAACCCTACTGCGGCGCCATCCTAATAGACAATGAGGACATTTACAAAATAAAATCCGTGGAAGCCGCTAAAAAAATGGCGGTAGTTCCACAAGATAACACTGTAGGTTTCAACTTTTCAGTTATGGACGTAGTTTTAATGGGCCGCAATCCACATCTTGGACAATTCCAGATGGAATCAGCTAAAGATGTGGAGATAGCCCGAAACGCCATGGAACTGACAAACACGTGGGAGTTAGCCAACAGGTCAGTGAATGAATTAAGCGGCGGAGAGCGGCAACGAGTTATCATTGCACGTGCGCTGGCACAGGAACCGAAAATCCTGCTCTTAGATGAACCTATGAACAACTTAGACATTATTAATCAACTTGAAGTTATGGATCTTGTAAAGAGTTTATGTGTCAAAAATGGTTTAGCTGTTTTGGCAGTTATTCATGACCTTAACATGGCGGCTAGATACTGTACAGCAGTACTTATGCTGAAAAAAGGCAAAGTTTACGCGTCTGGCAAGATAGAGGAAGTATTAACAAGCGAAAATATTAGCAACGTTTTCGAAGTTGATGCTATAGTTAAAAAGAACGAATTAACGAACTCGCTTTACGTAATTCCGCTCTCACCTAAGAAGAGCGCTTTGGAAAAGAAACGTACAATTCACTTGATATCGGGTGCGGGGACAGGAACCATGCTCATGAAGGCATTAGCTGACGAAGGCTATAACGTCACTGCAGGAGTCCTAAATCTTTTAGACACCGACTTTGAAACCAGCCAGATGCTTAAGATTTCCGCAGTCACTGAGGCACCGTTTTCGCCTATAACTGACAAGACATACATACAGAACCTTGAAATGATAAACGCTGCAGGCACTGTAGTAGTTACTGCGGTTCCTTTTGGTGAAGGTAACCTAAGAAATCTTGAGGCAGCCGTAGAGGCACTGAAACGCGGTATCCCAACCTATGTCATCGACGAAGTACCAATAGAGCAGCGAGATTTCACAAGCGGCAAAGCCACCAATTTAATGGCTGAACTTAAAAAGAAAGGCGCCGTAATTGTAAGCAAGCAGTGTGATCTCTTACCTTTACTAGATCTTCCCGATAAAGATGTATCAACGCTTTCAAGTCAACAAACCTTACCGGGTCATACCAAGGTAAAATAGTTTACTCGTATCTTACTATAAACAGCGGTTTTTCAGCTTCTTTTCTTCTTATTTCAAGGGGCACATCTTTGAGTGATACTACCGGCTCGTATTTTTGTGATTTTTTTAAGTAACCCGATTCCCCGTTTTGATAATCGATATGTCCCACCTTACCCACCTTATTTAACTCCATGAATCGACGGGATATATGAACTAGTGATTGCAGCAGCGCAGCAACAAAAAAGAGCCCTAAAACGGCTGAATTAAATATAAACAAAATACGGCAGAATTAACGAAAAATAACGGCTAAAACTAATAAAAAACAAAATAGAAAAGGGTTTTATGGACCCTTCTTGGTGACTTCTTTAACTGCGCCTGCTGCGACAGTTGTACCCATGTCTCGGATTGCGAATCTGCCGAGTTCCTGGAAGTCGGTGAATGCTTCGATAGCGATTGGGTGGAGTGGTTCCATGCGTACCCAAGCTGCGTCTCCTGTCTTGAGGAAACCTGGGTGTTCTTCGCTGACTTGGCCTGTGCGTGGGTCAATCTTCTTGATTAGCTCTGTGAATTTAACTGCGATTTGGCCTGTGTGGTAGTGTAGTACTGGTGTGTAGCCTGCTGCGATTGCAGTTGGGTGGTAGATGACGATGATTTGGCCGATGAATTCTTTTGCAACTGTTGGTGGGTTGTCAACTGGGCCTGCAACGTCTCCGCGGTGAACATCGGTCTTTGCGATGCCTCTGACGTTCATTCCGATGTTGTCGCCCGGTTCTGCCATTGGAATGCTTGTGTGGTGCATTTCGATTGATTTGACTTCAGCAGTCTTGTTGGATGGCATGAAGACTAGGTTTGTGCCTGGTTTGAGGATACCTGTTTCGACTCTGCCGACTGGAACTGTGCCGATGCCAGTGATTGTGTAGACATCCTGGATTGGTATGCGGAGTGGCTTGTTTGTGGGCTTTGCTGGAACTTCAAGTAAGTCGAATGCTTCCATCAAAGTTGGGCCAGTGTACCAAGGCATGTTTTCGCTCTTCTTGACCAAGTTGTCTCCCTTCCAGCCTGAAACTGGAACGAAGTTGATCTTTTCTAGTTTATAGCCGATAGTTTTCAGCATTCTGGAGATTTCGTTCTTCATTTCGTCGTAGCGTTCTTTGCTCCAGTTAACTGTATTGTCGTCCATCTTGTTGATTGCAACGACTAACTGGCGGATACCTAAAGTGAATGCTAAGAATGCGTGTTCTCTTGTTTGACCGCCTGCGCCGATACCAGCCTCAAACTCGCCTTTCTTAGCTGAGCTGAAGAGAACTGCTGCGTCTGCTTGGCTTGCGCCGGTGATCATGTTCTTGATAAAGTCTCTGTGGCCTGGTGCATCGATAACGGTCATGTTGTACTTCTTGGTTGGGAACTGGAGGAATCGTAAGTCGATGGTGACACCGCGTTCACGTTCTTCCTTTAGGTTGTCGAGAACCCAAGCGAAGTGGAAGGTGCCCTTGCCCATTTGCTCTGCTTCTGCTTTATAAGCATCAATGGTTCTTTGATCAATAACGCCTGCTAGGTATAATAAGTGGCCGGTTGTGGTAGATTTACCGTTGTCAACGTGCCCCATGATGATAATGTTTAGGTGGGGTTTTCCTTCTTGTTTGCTCATTTTCATTCCTCTACTTATGCTTACTTAATTTTGAAATTCGTTAACACATCAGTCCTCCAATTATTAAAAGCTTATTGTATCCAATGGGAAGGGGTTATGGCTTTAAAACACAGGAAAACAAGCCGTTGAAGGGCCAACTTACCGCACCGCTAAATAACCCAGAGTAGTACATAAGAGTTAGACATGAACAATCAAGACCAGCAGGGCATATCAGTCGTTACCACCACATGGAACGAGAAAGAAAACATACAAGAATTAATACGAAGAATTCACGCCGCACTCAAAAATACAGCCCATGAAGTGATTGTGGTGGATGATGAATCAACTGATAGCACACTTGAAGTGGCCAAACAATATGCAGACGTAGCTGTCGGAAAAAAACGTGAGGGACAAACCAAAGGGCTGCTATACGGCGCTAAATTAGCAAAGTTCGCCACTGTGGTAACAATCGACTCTGACCTTGAAAACCCGCCAGAGTTGATACCGCGTCTCGTAGAAAAATTAGCTGATTACGATGTCGTGGTTGCTTCAAGGCGGTCGCTGCCGAGGTCTTCAGAAAGATTGGCGGCTAGAACACTTGGCAAGATATGTAACACAACAGATTTCTACTCAAACTTTAGAGCTTACAAAAAACAAGCCATAGCAGGAGTCAAGCTTAGATGTGGCGAATCATTCGGGGGCGAACTTTTAGTTGCCGCAAAGAAGCAGGGATATCGAATCGGCGAAGTAAAGTATGAGCCACCGCCACGGCGCAGTAACCCAAGAATCGGCGGCTCCTTAAGGGCGAATTGGCGCATAAATATTGCATCAATCAAATGTTTAATCGAATACTATCGCTAATTATTAAGCAGGCAAACGCCAAATATTGTTAAAAATAAATATTTTACGTATTTTTGAGTAAGATTATTAGCATCGGATATTCTTCGCTCTATTGGGGCATCATTATGCTTACAGAAGTAAAACTTGACGGTTTTTGGCGTTTCAAAGGCTTCAAGGGTCTTAACGGGGAAGAACAGGGAGCACAAAGAATAGATTGCCCTATGGAGGGCTGGCTGCTAGCAGAGGCACCACTGACCGCACACACCAATTTGATGGATAACAAGCTTATCCCTGACCCGTTTAAGGGCTGCAACGAGCGTGAAGTGCAGTGGGTAAGCGAGAACGAATGGTGGTACCGAAAGGAGATAGAACTAACAGCCGAGTTAATGGGCAAAGACGTGGTTGAACTTTACTTTGGCGGTTTAGACACATTCGCTACTATTTGGGTAAACGAGCAGAAAGTCGGCGAGGCAAATAACATGTTTACTCCATGGCGATTTAATATAAAAAAAGCTGCCAAATCGGGAAAGAACATAATTGCGATACGTTTCAAACCCGTCTATAAAGTTGCAAACGAACTGGAAGCGCAGCATAAACACAAGTATGCATGTCTCTGCGCAGAAAACTTTAGCGCACGACCATATGTACGCAAGGCGCAGTACTCGTTCGGCTGGGACTGGGGGCCAACCTTGCCCACTGCAGGTATCTGGCGTGAAGCTAAAATCTATGCATACAACAAAGCGCGACTGGGCTATGTTGCCTCAACACCAGTTAGTGTCTCAGCGCAGAAAGCAACAGTCAAGATAACTGCGGAAGTTCATACCGCTTACGATGAGGAATTATGTTTTAAATTTATTCTTAGTGGTTACGGGCAACGCTTCGAGGAAGATGTCGAGTTAAAAGTTGGCGTGGGCAGACACTTTGCTGATTGCACCTTTGAAGTAGTTGAACCCAAGCTTTGGTGGCCAAGAGGTTATGGTGAATCCGCGCTCTATGACGCCTCGGTTAAGGTCTATTCTGGCGCGGAGCTACTGGATGAAACGCAAATTAAGGTGGGTATAAGAAACATAGAACTTGTTCAGGAACCCGACAATGAAGGTAAATCGTTCATTTTCAAAATTAACGGTCAACCTGTATTCTGCAAGGGCGCCAACTGGATTCCTGCAGATTCCTTTCTACCAAAAGTTAACTACCAACTCTACAATAGACTCCTCGGATACGCTGCAGCAGCCAACTTTAACATGCTCCGAGTCTGGGGCGGCGGAGTTTACGAGTCAGAAGATTTCTACAGCCTCTGCGACGCATTAGGCATCATGATATGGCAGGACTTCATGTATGTCTGTGCAGGTTACCCAGAAGAAGAGTGGTTCCTAAAAGAAGCTGAGCGCGAAGCGATGGAGGCGATTCTGCGGCTCCGAGGACACCCAGCCATTGTTGTTTGGTGCGGAAACAACGAAAACCAGTGGCTTCATAACGTGCTTTGGAAGCAGCGTGACAGAGTAGAGCGGCTTTATGGTTCAGCAATCTATGAGACGCTGTTAGCACGTCTCTGTCAGAGTTTGGATCCCACGCGTCCCTATCGCCCTAGTTCACCATTTGGAGGTGAAGACGCGTCGGGCAGACATGAAGGTGACAGACATAATTGGGAAGTATGGAGCCAAGGCGTAGATTATACAGGCTACTTAGAGGATAATGGGCGTTTTATTTCGGAGTTCGGATGGCAGGCGCCACCTACAATGAGATTACTGTCGGCGTACTTGGAGAAAGAAGACCTCACGCCTAACTCGTACGCATTTAAGGCACATGAGAAACAGACGGGCGGATTGGAGCTACTTCGTGCGCTACTTGCGGTGCATTACCCAGTTCCAGATGATCTGGAACGTTTTGTGCTCTACAGCCAATTAAATCAGGGAGATGCATTGAAAACGGCGGTTACTCACTGGCGCAGCCGCATGTTTAAGACCAGCGGGTGCCTCATTTGGCAGTTTAACGATTGCTGGCCAGTCATCAGTTGGGCGCTCATTGATTATGGCTTGAATCCTAAAGCAGCATACTACTACGTAAAGCGAGTCTATGAACCAATTATTGCGCCAATTATAATAAAGCAGGACATTGTTGAAGTATTCGTTGTCAACGAGACTGCGGTTACGCTGGAGGCATCGCTTAAGCTTGAGGTTATGACTTTTAGCGGCGAAGTCTTATATGACGAGATAACAAAAAAATCGGTGCTCGCCTACACTTCAGTTCTTTTGATGAATAAAAGCCTTGATGATTTGCCCTTAAAGAGTAACTGCTTGATTGTCGCCACACTTGAAAGTGCAGGTAAAGCGCTATATGTTGATGTCAGAACCGCTGCGGAGCCTAAGAACCTAAAGTTGCCGACACCGCAGATCCAAGTAGAGGTAGAAAAAGTGGATGATAGAACGTTTAGGGTAACTTTTGAGTCACCTGTTTATGCTAAAGCGGTAAAACTGGACTTAGGCGACGCGGAAAAGAAGTTAAGCGACAACTTTTTTGATCTTCTACCACATAAAACAAAAACAGTCACCGTCAATCTTGAGGCGCCGTTAAGTATTGAGCAGTTTAGAGATGCTCTGAAGTGGCAATCTTATCCTTACATGCCACTAAAATAGGCGGAGACACTATCATGTCAGATATTCGGGGTTAATGGAACAATTCCTTGCCTACATAGCAGATGTTGAGCCGGTAATATTAAAAAAAGTCGGCTGTTTCTACGGGGGGAACTTTTCAAAGTTGTCGCAAATAACATTCAATCTGGCAGCATATACAAATACGGAAAACACCCGCTGGTTCAACAGTATATCAAAAAAACGGTTGTTTTGTCTACTCTTGCTTGTACTGTCGCCACAACCAAGCAGCAACCCAAACCAGCAGTTGAACCAGAAACAGCAGTTTCTGCCAAAACATCTGGAAGATGATGTAGCAGCGCCGTGTTCCCTTCTTCTTCTAATTCAAAATTCTGAAAACAAAAAAAAATTTGATCCTACTGTTAAATAAGGGGCGGGTGTAGCTTGAGTGCAACAGAAACTAGAAAACAGCTATGTCAGCGTATAGTATTTTTATTACGTCCAACTTTGGTTTCGTTGAACAACATGATAGTGACAGCTCCAGTATCCGCTTCTAAGATTAAAAAACACAGAGTACTCCGAATTCTCCTCATAGTTGCGGGTACAATCTCGCTTGTACTGGGCGCCATAGGCATATTCATTCCGCTATTGCCTGCAACGCCGTTTCTGCTTCTATCCGCAGCATGCTACATGCGCAGCTCCGAGCGGATGCTCAACTGGCTTCTAAACAACAGGTGGTGTGGAAGCTACATTAGAAACTATCAAGAAGGCAGAGGAATCCCCTTGAAAACCAAGGTTTTAGCCATATCGGTCCTCTGGATCACAATCATTTATTCATCGTTTTTTGTAATTCACGACTTTCTAATCGCACAGGTGGCAATGATAGCGGTAGCTGCGGCGGTCAGTATTCACTTAATCAAGACGCCTACCTGTCGAAGTCAACCTCAAAAGCTGCCGGGTTAGCGGTATATGGGAAACATTAAAAGGTCAACACACTCCTTTTTAATGTAGGCTGAATAGGTTTGAGCGATAAGTATGCACCACTTGTAGGCGATAACTACACACCTGACAAGATCCGAGTGATTATCCCCGTCGGCGGAAAAGCAACAAGGCTAATGCCACTGACCCAAGACACCAGTAAAGCCTGCCTAAGGCTGCTAAACAGGCCGCTAGTAGAGTTCTCTCTTTTATCGCTTGCAAGCCAAGGCATCCGCAACTTCATCTTCGGCGTCAAAGGCTACACCAACTACCGCGACCTCTACGACTACTTCCAGTCAGGCATAGGCTTCTCAGCACGATACAAAATAAAACCTCCAATCCACATAAAATACCAGCCTAACGTCCCAGACATGGGAAGCGCTGATTCTGCACGCATAAACATGGAATACTACGACTTAACCAGCCCCATCTTCGCCGTGCAAGGCGACAACATCTTCGATATGAAAGTAAAAAGACTAATTGACTTTCATAAAGAGAAAAAATCATGCCTCACAATTGTACTTCGCGAAGTCGACAACGTCGAGGGATTGGGAATAGCAGACATCGACAGCAACGGATGCATCAAGCGATTCGTCGAAAAACCTCTGCCTAAAGATACGCCAAGCAACCTCGCAAACACAGGCCTCTACATGATTTCGCCTGAAGTGCGTAAAATCTTCAAAGAGAAAGGTATCCAGCAGATAATGAAAGAGAAAAACCGCTTAGACTTCGGATACGACTTCATACCATACATGATTTCCACTGGCCGCCCAGTATACGGTTACACACTGAAAGGCAGCTGGTTTGACGTGGGCACACCAAAGAATTATCTTGAAGCCATGAAAAAAATACTGCATGGCGGATTATCAACTCTTAAGGACTTTGGGGAGAGATTAAGCGACGACTGCATGGTTTGGCTTCAGGGCGATAGCGATGATTCGTCAATACGCCGCGATCAGATAATTCAGAAGATTAAACAGAAGAGAATTACATTAGAGGGCGCAGTACTGATTGGTCGACACTGCCAAATCGAGGATGGCGCAAGAATAGTAAACTCATGTATCGATAACTTTACCCATGTAGGTAAAAACGCTGTAGTCGTTAACTCTGCTGTTCTGGATCGCACCATAATCGGTGACGGCGCCGAAATATATGACAGCATAATCGGCAGGTCAGTCGTTATAAACTCTAACTGTAGCAAACCCACTAAGATAAGCGCGGTAAGCGTCATAGCAGACGACGTTAGTTTAGATGAAGGCTGCAACCTCGCAGCAACCAAAGTTTACCCGCATCAAAACATTCGTGGAGAATTCCAGAATCAGACAATAATCGCTAATTAAGCCTTAAACCACTTAAACATCAGATACTTTATTTCCTTAGTAACCAAATCAGGCACTGCAATGATAAAGCGCTTACGCACCGTTGTTGCTAAACGGCCGTTCTTCACTATTTCGGTTGCTGAAATGTCTGAATCAGGCTTCTTAACGGTAACCATGTAAGGTGCATGCTCTACGCCTGGACCGTACTTGTAGACGGCGAAGTCGCAGCCGAATTTTATGCCTGGTAAAACGATTAATCCGCTGTTGCGCATATTCTGGTAAACTGCGTATTTCTCGTCGAATTCCTCGTATAATTCTCTGGTTTTAGCCTTAAGTTTATCTAGGCTTACGGGTTCATCGTGGTTCTCGTAGACTTCGATCTGCTCGGTTTCTGCTAGGTATAATCCTTCCATTAAATCGAGTACTAGAGGTACGTCGAATTCTGGGATTTTCGGTTTCGGGATGCCGACGGGTCTGCCGTAGTAGGCGGTTTTGTAGAGTTGGGAGCCCTCTTGGGGGTTCCAGACGACAAGAAAATTTTCTACTAGTTCAACCCGTATTTTAGGCATTGTTTTCGTCCTACATTATCATTGAGACCATGCGTGCGGTGTCTGCTGCGTCTTCGGCTTTATCTGCAGAGTTTTCGAGTAGTTGCAGGACATCTCTTAGAAGGAGCAGGACTGGTGTGTCTAGTTTTGAGGTTAAGATTTTGATTGTTAGTGCACGGTACTGGTCGTCTACGATGCGTTCAGCGATTTCCACATCTTTGGCGCGTTCAAGAGTTTTCTGTGAACCGTAGTTGAGGACCATCATGGTTTCTCTAAGTTTTAGTGTAGCGTCAAGCGTTGCTAGGCTGAGTTTTAGAAGGTCTTTTTTTATGTCGCTTGGGATTGTCCAGTTGTGTTCCATGATTTCGACTAGGTAGTATGCGATGCCTTCTGAGAAGTCAGCTATTTCGCTTGATAGATTTGTGAATCTTAGGAAGTCTTCTCGGGCGTAGAGTATAGCGCCGATTTCAGCTAGTTCTTGTGATACCATGCGGCGTGCTTTTATGACTTCTTCTTCGCCCATTTTTATTTCGCTAAAGAGTTTACGTACGTTTTCTTTGTCGCCGCTTGCAAAGTACTCAACTAGTTGCGGTATTTTTCTTGATACGTCCACTACTTTGCGTAGGTTTTCTTGGCATGCGTTAAGGGCGCGACGTTTCACGCGCTCTTCTGTTTCTGATGGAAGTACTATTCTGTGTCCCCCGCTATAATCATGAATAGATTGATCATTAAATTAACACGTATGTATTAAAAAAGGTAGCTACTTAACTTTTGATTAAGCTCCCTAAGTCGTTGAAGTTGATTTTATATTCAAAGTACTCGTGCAGTAACTTGGGCAGGTTATTGATGGGCGTGCGGACTTGTTGCCAGCTGTCTCTGTCGCGGATGGTTACGGTGCCGTCTGTTAATGTGTCATAATCAATGGTTATGCCTAGTTGTACGCCTGCTTCGTCTGCGCGTGCGTAGCGTCTGCCGATTGAGCCTGATTCGTCGTAGTCGGTCATGAAGCCCTCGCAGGCAAGTAGCCGCTGGACTTCTTTGGCTTTGGTGTCCATGCCGTCTTTGCCCATCAGCGGGTAGACGCCGATTTGGATTGGCGCAATGCTACGTGGGAAACTTAGGACTACGCGGTCGTCTTTTTGGCGGTATGCGTATTCAAGTGCTACGTAGAATAAGCGGTCGCAGCCGAAACTGGGCTCCACCACGTGTGGGATGTAGCGTTTGCCGCGGACGGTGGTTTTCTGCATGCATACTTCGACTTGGTCTTTGGTGACTTTGTAGCCTTCCACAATGATGTAGCCGTCTTTTGCGATGGCGTCCTGCACGTCTTTGGCTGGGACTTTGGCGATGGCGGCGGCTACTTTGGCTGCTTCGCCTTTGTAGACTGGGCCAAGCTTTGCCAGATTTGGTTTGGCTACGAGCGCCTCGGTTTCGACTGGGTTGGGATACTCTTTGTAGACGGTCATGTCGACTCCGCTGGCTTTCATGTGGCAGCTTAGGTCGAAGTCTGTTCTGTAAGCATGGCCTGATACTTCTGTCCAGCCCCATCGGTCAACGAGGACTTCCTGGTCGAAGCTTTGGCTGCTGTAGTGGGCTTTTTCCCATGGGAGCTTCTCGATGAAGCGCTGGTTCTCTACTGGGACGCCTAGCGAGAGTAGTAGTCGTTTGGCTTGGGCCATGAAGAATGCTTGCCATTCGCAGCGTATGATTTTCTTGTCCAGTGCTTCTCGGACGGTTAATAGTGTGGATGTTTCGCCGTCGTTTTGGCGTGTCTCTGCAAGCACTATTGGCAGAACCTCGTCTTGGACTTCGGAGATGTATTCGCATTTTGGTTCTTCTGGGTCAAAGAAGAACTCGAGGTCTGCGATTGTGAATTCGCGCAGGCGGATTAAGCCTTGGCGTGGGGATATTTCGTTTCGGAGTGCATGACCGATTTGTATGGCGCCGAATGGTAGACGCTCGCGTGAAATAGCGAATAAGCGGTTGAATTCCACAAAGATGTTCTGTGCGGCTTCTGGTCTGCCGTAGCCGACGGCGCCGCTGTAGGGGCCGATTGTGGTTTGGAACATGGTTAGGTAGCGTGTTGGCTCGCCGAAGCTGCCTTTACAGTCTAGGCAGACGATTTCGTGACGCTGCATTTCGGCTTTAACGTCTTCTAAGGTCATTTTTTCAGCGTCTTTTGAGCTTATACCCTTCTCTTCTAGCAGGTGGTCTGCTCGGAATCTGGTGTGGCATTTTTGGCATTCCACCATGGGTTCTTTGAAGTGGTCGACGTGGCCTGAGGCTTCGAAGACTTTGCCGGGGGCTATGACTGATGATTCCATTTCGTAGATGCCGACTTTTTTAACCATGAGGTCTCTTAGGCGTGCTTCGACGTTCTGTTTTAGGCGTGAACCGAGTGGACCGTAGGTGACGAATCCTCCGCTGCCGCCGTAGATTTCGAAGCTGCTCCAAAAGAAGCCTCTGCGTTTTGCGAGTTCGTTGACTGCGACGAATTTGTCGCATGCTGGTTTGCTGCTTTTTGCTTCGCTGCTCAAACTTGATTACCTGTTTTATCCCTCTTAGGCTGCATATAGAATTAAAATGTTGCCGTGTAGGTTGAAGATACTGATGCGTGGTGTGTAGTTTTCTGAATTTTGAATTAGAAGAAGAAGGGAACACGGCGCTGCTACATCATCTTCCAAAACTAGTTGCAGAAACAGTTGTTTTTGGTTCAGCTT
>CAYPGY010000026.1:0-18234 GCA_964410435.1 uncultured Candidatus Bathyarchaeia archaeon | reverse complement strand
TTTTCTTTTGGAGATAATGATGCTTGTCAAAATAGAAATATACGTAAACCTCGGCTTTGCGGCCTTCGTGCTTAAGCTTTGCTATGCAAAATATACCGCCCATTAACGCTACTAATTAGCGGTGCATCCCTACTTCCCTTTTTTCTTTGTTCTAAAAAAGCTTGTTTTGAATGAGTTTGGGGCATTTCCCATTATTTTACTCCAGCATTTCACGCAAACATTATAATCAAAAAAGACGTTTTAAGAGAGCAAAACAGTGACTGCATATGTCCGATAACACTGAAGGAAAATTCCAGTTTCTAGTCAAACTTGCTCTCGAATCCGGCGCCCTAGACGCCAAAATCATCCCCGCAGGCAAAGTCGTTATAGAGGACCGTGTAGTGCTCAAATGCAAGAGCTGCAATTACCACGGCAAAACGCTCGCCTGCCCGCCGCACACGCCAAGCGCATCTGAGTTTCGAAAAGTCGTATCCGAGTACAGTTACGCCATGTTCATGAAGTACCCCACTCATGCAACCGCTGACCCCGAAGTCTACAGCCACCTGATGACCTACCAGAAAGACCCTAACCTTTCGCAGGAGATTAAGGATAAAGCCGCGAAGTTCTGGCAGGACTGGAAAGATGATAAACGCAAAATGCTAGAAGCCGTTGTGGGGTTGGAGAAAGCCGCCATGGGTAAGGGTTATAGTTTGGCGATGACGTTTATTTCTGGGCACTGCCAACTCTGCGACAGCTGCGCTCTTGACACTAAAATCTGCCGCCACCCCGAATTGATGCGTCTCTCCGAGGACGCTTTGGGCGTAAACGTAAAGAAAACCGCTGACAACGCAGGGATAGAGTTCACTTTCCCCTTCACCAAAAACCCCGTATCCTTCGCGCTGTTGCTAATCGAGTAAGCCCACTTTTTTGGGCAAACCCTAAAATTTTTCATCACCCAACTCTTCTATGGTTGCTATGAAGCTGCTACTTGACGAAATGTACGCTGGATTAAAAGAATACTTCGAAACCCTCGGCTACGAAGTCATCACCGCACAGGAAGCAGGGCTCAAGAGCGCCAAAGACCGCACAGTAGTCGACTACGCGCTAAAACACGACTTGCTGCTGGTAACACAGGACCAGAAACCCGCTGAACTAGCAGAACTCTTAGGCGTAAAATGCGTTTACATCTCCAACTTGCTTATCGCGCAGATTGTGGACCAAAAAATCAAGGCGCTTTCCAAGTAGCTAAACCGCTAAATGGCGGAGGTACTTGTTCCAAAGGTACGCTGTCGCATATCCAGCTGTGACGCCCGTCGCAGGCCCCATAAACAGCACAAGCATATCCAGCATTGGACTCCGCTGAAGGAACAATCCAATGTAAGTTATCCCCTGCGCCGCAAACACATCAGGGAAAACCGCGAACGCAGAATAACTGGCGACCGCAATGCACAGTGTGCTAAGCGCCATAACTGCCATCAATCTGTTGCGGTTTGCGCCCTGACGGGTACCTTTCACTCTGAAAACCGCCATGAAAGCATCTACGAAAACACCGTAGAGAAACGCGAAGATAAACGTGAACGGCCCAAGCGACGGGCTCGCCAAAGCGGTAAGTAAGCCGCCGACTGCGCCCACATACATTGCTCCGACTCTGTGAATAAACAGCGACGCCAACCCAAGAAGCACAGCCTGTACAACCATCATAAGGTAGTTTAGCGGAGGCGGCAAGAAGAGGTTGCCGACGAAGATGATGGCGCCGAATAATGCGATGATGAATAGCCGCTGAAGCCTCTGCAACCCTCGAAATCCCCCGTATGTTATAGCTGTTGCTTTGAAGCTAAAAAACATATATTATCTATATGGAAAAGAAAATAAGCGATTAATCCAGTAGCACTAAAGAAGGGTACTTTATGAATTGCGAACGGTGTGGTTGTGAACTCCGCGAAGAAGACCTTATTGTTTACCAAAACAAGCACCTGTGCGAGGACTGCTGCTTTGACTTGATGAATCCGCCTAAAACCTGCGACCCCACCGCCGTGTCATCCACGCTAAACGTACGCAAAGAACTCGGTCAAACAGGCACAGATGGCCTAAGTGAACTGCAGAAGAAAATTTATACTATCGTAGTTGAGCGTGGCCCAATCAGCCGAGAAGACTTGCTCGCCGAGTTGCAACTGCCGCCTGCTGTGTTTGAGCGCGAATTCTCTGTGCTGCGGCACTGTGAACTACTTAAAGGCTTCAAACAGGGCAGCACTGTGTTTTTCACAAAATATTAATAACTGCGTGTGCCTCTTTTTCTACAAAGCTTTCATGAGATGGTTTTGTAACGGAAAGTTATAAATCTCCAAGCGATATTAATAGCAACCCATATAAGATTTGACGTATAAATGTATATTGGGAGTTAACGGTAATTGAGCACTCACGCAGAAGACCTTAAACTAAGATTAATGACTATTGAGCTTCTACGTACTGCAAAGTACAAGCGAAACATCACCTACAGAGAATTAGCTACAAAAACAGGGCTACCCGTAACGGTGCTGAGCCGCTACGCAAAAGGCCACGTTCTCCCAAACACCACACGAGCAAAACAACTCTGGCGCGTACTCACAAAACTCGTCGGCCTCGAAGCTGAACTGCGAAGCCGCATCAAATTCGACGACCTCGGCTACTTCGACAACACCGAAATCGTCGGCGACTACAACATCCTCCAGCAAGCCGCCAACCACGCCCTCGCCAACTTTGCGGGCAAACGCGTCACTAAAGTCTTAACAGCCGCAACAGACGGCATCCCTCTCGCCACCATGGTTGCCAACGCGCTCGGCGTTAACCTGATCGTCGGCAAACGCAACAAAGAAGTCGGCGTCAAAGCATTCCTAGAAGAAACCTACATCCTCGGACGCGACTCAGGCGTCACCGTAACACTCTACATCCCCAAGGAATCCATTAAGAAACGCGACAGCGTTCTAGTTGTTGACGACATGATTAAAAGCGGCGAAACCCAAGAGGCGCTCGTCAATTTGGTAAAGAAATCCAAAGCCGAAGTTTCAGGAATCTTCAGCCTCATCGCAGTCGGTGAGGAATGGAAGAAGCGGCTAAAATCAGGCGAAGACAGCCCAGTCGAAGTGGTAACCCACCTGAAATCCCCCTTCGACACCTCATCTTAGACAAAGCTTAAGTTAACTTCCTCTTTTCTAGTCAACTGCTGGAGTAATCTTGAAGATAACCCACTTCACAATACTCGTAGAAGACGTTGATAAAGCACTAGAATTCTATACAGAAAAACTGGGGTTCACCAAAAGAACGGATGGTACCCTCTGGGTTGACATGCGCTGGGTCACGGTTTCACCCAAGAACCAGCCTGATGTCCAACTCTCTTTTGCACAAGCTGACGACACCACAAAACTCTTAGCAGTGGGAAAACAAGCTCCCCACAGCCCGCTAATGTTTCTTGAAACCAACGACTTAACCCGCGACTACGCCGAAATGAAAGCTCGAGGCGTCAACTTTATGTCATACCCCGAAGAACGCGAATGGGGCACCGAAGTAGTGTTCGAGGATCTATACGGCAACATATTTGTTCTTGTTCAGCCACCCAAAAACACCAACTGCCCTGTCAGTTAAAGCGGTATTCCAATTTAGAGCATAGACTTAAGTCAATCCGCCCCCAATAACCATATGGGCATATCACTTGAAAATGGGACATATCACACTCTTAGTCCACGATCAAGATGAAGCACTAAAATTTTACACTGAAAAACTGGGATTTGTCAAGCGAGCCGACTATAAGTCTTGGCTTGACATTAGATGGGTAAGCGCTTCACCCAGAAACCAGCCCGACGTAGCATTAACCTTCGTTAAAGCCGACACAGCCGAGAAAGAAGCAGCGGTCGGAAACCAAACCGCAGGCCACGTCTACCTGTTTCTTGAAACCGACGACTTAGTACATGACTATACTGAGATGAACGCGAAAGGTGTTACCTTCATAAAACTCCCCGAAGACCACCCATGGGGCAAAACCGCAACCCTACTTGACCTATACGGCAACATCATAAACCTCGTGCAGCGCCCCAAGCCGCCACAGGAAAAACTTTAACCAAGTACACATCTATTTCTGAGCATCATTAGAAGGTACCTACCATGCGGATGATTAAGTGGCAAAACGGCACAGTCATAACTCCAGACCAGACAAAACTTCCACTCCAAGAAGTTACGCTCGAAATTAAAACAGTTGACCAGATGGCCGAAGCAATCAAAACGCTGCGAGTCCGAGGCGCACCACTCCTTGGCGCAGCAGCAGGATTCGGCGTCGCCATCGCAGCATACAGTAGCAACGCAAAAACCCCTGCCCAGTTCTTCGCCGAAATCGAAGCGGCAGGCACACTCATCAAGCGTCAGCGGCCCACCGCAGTTAACCTCTTCTGGGGAGTTGACCGCGTCCTCGCCAAAGCCAAAGCCACAAAAGGCACCGTTGAGCAGCTTAAAGCCGCTGTAATACAAGAAGCTCAAGCAATCGCGGACGAAGACGCCGCACAAAACCGCGCCATAGGCAAATATGGCGCTGAACTCATAGCCGACGGCGACACCGTCCTCACGCATTGCAACGCGGGTGAACTGGCAACCGTCGAGTACGGCACCGCGCTCGGAGTTATACGCGCCGCATGGGAGCAGGGCAAAAAAATTAAAGTCATCGCCGACGAAACCCGCCCGCTGCTTCAAGGCGCCAGATTAACAGCGTATGAGCTTAAACGCGACGGCATCCCCGTCACGTTAATCACCGATAACATGGCTGCACACGTCATGAGTAAAGGCATGGTCCAAAAAGTCGTCGTAGGCGCAGACCGCATTGTGCAAGACGCAGTGTTCAACAAGATCGGCACGTATGGCGTCGCAGTGCTCGCCCACGAACACGGCATACCCTTCTACGTTGCAGCGCCAAAATCAACGTTTGACTTAACTCGTAAAGCCGCTGAAGTAGAGATCGAGCAGCGTAAGCCCGAGGAGGTCACGCATGTGGGTTGCCAGCAAACCGCACCCGACGGCGTCGCGGTCTACAACCCAGCATTCGACGCTACACCGCTGAAGTACGTTACAGGTATAATAACTGAGAGCGGCGTATACACAAAGAAAGACTTTAAGAAATTTAACCCGAAATTCCCACTCTAAACCCCATAGGCGAGCATAACGTTAAAGAACAAACGAGGAATAAATCACAACCACCAAAGCTGATCAAGTATGAGTGAAGCCCAAAAGAAGGCGCCAGTCGAATTCAAAACCAGCGGCACAATAACAGACAACGGCGTAGTCATATCTGAGCAGAGCAGCATCGACCAATTGACCAGCCGCGGATACGGCGCGTCTGAGGGCAAAACCTTCACCTTAGCCTTTTTTGAAGCACTCTACTTGCAGGATAAGGGTATGCTGGAAGCAAAAACGCCAGAGGGTGCCGCCTTAACCTTCCAAGAGCTACTCCACCGCTACGAAGCACGAAACGAGAACGCATGGGTAAACTACCTCGTTTACCGCGACCTAAGAAGCCGCGGATACGTCGTCCGAGAGGGCTTCGGCGCAGGCATAGACTTCCGCATCTACGAACGCGGATCCTACGGCAAAGACACCGCGCCATACCTTATTCTGATCACGCAGGAAGGCAAACCATTACCCATAGCTGACTTAGCCGACGCATTATCGAAGTGCCAAACGCAAAAGAAAGAACTAATTCTAGCTGTAACAAACAGGCGGGGCGAAATCGTCCATTACTCAGTGGGCGAAATGCACTTCCCTGTCTAAAACGACGTAGCTCGCCCTTCAATCAGTTCCCTAACAGTCATCATCTCGATGTTCAAGCGGTAATTCGTTCGTGCACGCACTTTGCCTCGTATGGCGTCATCGGCGAAGCCGAACGCAACCATTATTCCGCCAGTAGCGCGGTTCCTAGCAAGCGACGCCGCAAACAAATCAATGGCGTTCATACCAACAGAATCCGATTGCTTAATCGAAATAGGCAGATTCAAACGTGAAAACCCATCGATGCCCATTGCGGTATCCTTGGATGAGCCCGGTTTGCCGTCTAAGCGTTTTAGCACCCACTGCTGGAAATCGCCGTTGGAAAGCTTCCTGAGGCTGGATTCGCTGACCCGTCGCTTCTTGACAAAGACAAAGCCGCCTACGCCAACAAGCACGCCGGCAAATATTACCGCTGTAACTGTGCCGATTAAACCCCAATCAAAACCTCCGTCTTTTGTGCTGGCAAGTACTGCTCCTTCCGTTACATAGCCGGAGCCGCCGCAATCGGGACACAAAATCATCCCTGTTCCATCGCATTCACTACAGACTACGCCCTCTTCAACAATTCCTGTTCCGTCACAGTAGCTACACGTAATTTCGTCGGCGTTAACCGTGATTTGTATATGAGTTAATAGAACATTGACACTGTAATAGGAGGCAAACGGAATTGTTAATTCTACAGTTACCTGCTCGTTTGGCGGAAAAGCAATTTCTTCGGAGGTAATGCTGTGGCCTTCTAAGCTTGCGGTTATCGTTGCGGTTACTTCGCTGTCCTCTTTGTTGATGAAAACTGCAGATACACTGGTTGTTGAAGCACCCGTGCTAGCTGTCATTGTGCTCATAAAGATGTTGGGTTTTGCTTGGCCGGTGCCTTTGCAGTGCGAACACTCCAAGGTTTCCGGTTCACCAATGAATCCTGTTCCATCGCATTCCGGGCACTCAACCTCCCCGGCACCGTGACAGGTTGGGCACTTTACTTTCGCTGCCTGTACAAGCCCTAAACATGAAAAGACTAAAACACTAATCAATAAAGCGCTCAGCAATTTATGTTTCATTTTACATTTGGCTTCCTTTAATGTGCATTGAATGCTTCCACGCTACTAGCCTAATGCTGGGTTCTACTTATATAATTTCGCAAAAAACGAAGGCGACCGAAAAACAGACTAAAAAAGTGTTAGCCACTTATTTCGGCGTATAGTACGGAACCCACTTGACATGCACTTCATCCTCTACGGCGCTGACCTTCTCATGAATGAGCCTCTGCTTACGTAACTCTTCAAGTTTCTCTTCACTGAGCGCTTGAGGTGGCGCATTAGGGTCTGAGGGCGCGGTTAATTGTCTTAGAAACGCTTTGTCCTCTTCAGGTAGCTCCGAGGCTTTCTTCTCTGCTCGGTCACGTATAATCACATGTTTACCTATAACCAACACTGCAGCCACGGCAACTAATGCAAACGTGACAATCATGAAGGCGTAGTTGCCCTTATAGAGGTCAACCACGAAGGTGCTGTTCTGGGGTTTGAATCTGCTCCAGTCATCCTCATAAGTTCGGCTTAAGTTTAACAGTGCACTCTTTGCCAATTCAACACCTGCAGTATCCGTTTGGTTGTTGACATCAGGCACATACTTGATTAATGTCATCTTAATTGCTTGGTTAGTTACCGTCTCGTTTGATCTGAGGTTAAGTGAATCAAACCAGTAGATCAACACGATTTTCTGGCGTAACTGTGGGGCATAGGCGGTGATGATTTCGCCGTTAACGATGTTGGTGTTTTGGTCGTAGATAGTTACATAGGTTATTTTGTCAATGTTAATTTCGTATGATTGATAGTGCAGGCAGCCTTCCCAAGTGTGGAACTTTGACTGTAAATCCGCAGTTTCAAAAATCGCGTAAACTCGGTCTTTGCCCTGATCTTTTGAAAGCATATAGTCTCCAACGAAGTTCAAGCCTAAAATGCTCTCGGCGCTCGTTTCACGCCCCATATAAACATAGTTGTAGCCTGTTGTATTAGTAAAGAGCGCTGTTTGGCCTGTAGTGGTGTTAAAGTCAATTGCTGATTCTTTACTTGCAATACTATAGTTCACACCTGAAGCTTGAATGATCAAGTCTGCGCAGACAAGGACGAAGATTAAAACGATTACGATACGCTTCCAGTTCCATCGAGTCTGTTTCCAGTGGAATACTCGACCGCATTTAGCGCATACATCAACAGCGCTCTTACAGGACAAGCATATAGGTGCCTTTTTTGAAATGAACGATAACTTTAGCAGTTTGCTGCCTACTGTTAGCAGAAGTAGTGTTCCGACAAAGGCTAAGACGGTTCCGCCTACTGCGTGGAAGAACTCTGTTGCTAATGTTAAACCGAAAAAGTGCCCCAGTATGACAGTTACTACTATTCTAAATACGTTAAGTAAGTAGGCTGCCAGTACAGCTAGGACGCCGTAGAGCACTTTTTTGAGTATTGAGCCGTTAGCTAAGTAGCCGAATACGACTGCGCAGAAGAGGAACGCTGTTAGGGAGTATATTCCTGAGCAGGCGGCACTTAGGGAGAATTGAATTGTTTCTCCAGCCGTTGTTGCAATGGTTAAGATTACGATTGGTTGATAGACAACTTCGATGGGTATGAAGATACCAACTATCGCTGCTGACAAAGCGCCGTCAGAGGCCATAAGGCTTCCACCGAATGCGTCCATGAAGAACAGGGGGAAGGGACTCATGAAAGTCAGAAGCGCTATGGGGAAAATAAGCAGCTTAAGTACGTCAGCGCCGAAAATCAGAAGCGTTATGCCTGCGACGAAGATTGGCAGGGAAACCAAGTGTAGCTGCAATGCATAGAAGCTGTATGAACCCATTATGTAGATGAATAGTGAAAGTATGCATAGTGCGATACCCATAAAGTCATGTAGATGATTGGGTGGCCTTGAAACCGTGAACGCTCTTCGGCGTCTATAGAAAAAATAAGCCACAGCGAAGGGCACAATAATCACGTACTGAGCTTCAGCGTCAGATAACGCGAGGGTGAAGACTTGACTGAAGTCTTGGAAGTACGTTACGAGGGGAATGAGTAACCATGCGAAAAATTTTATACCGATGGGCAAGAAGTCTGGAGATTTAAGGTATGTTCGCCAATTAAGAAGCGTACTCTTTATCGGTAAGCCGTTAAGTTTCAACCCTGCCCTCTCTTCTCAAATGATTCTGTTTGAGTCCTAATTAAGCTTTCAACAAGTCTCGTAGAAAATTATTATACAAAACAGTCGTATCTCCAAAAAGAAAAAGCAGTTTTATCCCTGAATTCGCTGGAAAAACGTTATAGCTAAGAAAGTCAACCCACTTCATACCCAAGTGATTT
This sequence comes from uncultured Candidatus Bathyarchaeia archaeon, assembly GCA_964410435.1. Classification (GTDB taxonomy): domain Archaea; phylum Thermoproteota; class Bathyarchaeia; order Bathyarchaeales; family Bathycorpusculaceae; genus Bathycorpusculum. The sequence continues at coordinate 9,127 of CAYPGY010000026.1, read as the reverse complement.
ACATGATAGTCGCCGGCGTAGACGAAGCAGGACGAGGATGCGTAATCGGTCCATTAGTCGTCGCTGGCCTAGCAGTAAAAACCGAAGACCTGCCTCAGCTAATCGCGCTGGGCGTTAAAGACTCAAAGATGCTCACCCCCAAAAAGCGGGAAGCACTCTACCCGGAAATTATCAAATTAACCCACAGCTACCAAACAATCAAGGTATTGCCCTACCTAATCGACAAAGCCGTACGCAGTAAACGCGCACTCTACAAACTCAACAGGCTTGAAGCGCAGACCATGGCTAAAATTATCGAGCAGCTAAAACCCGACCAAGTATACGTTGACGCCGCCGACGTGGTGCAGGAGCGTTTTGGCATGCACATTCAGGAGTGTCTGACAGTGAAAACCTCAATTGTGTCTGAACATAAAGCTGACAGAACTTATCCTATTGTATCTGCAGCTTCGATTATTGCCAAAGTGGAACGCGACCGAGAAATCGAAAACCTTAAAGCGAAATACGGCGACTTCGGCAGCGGATACTTAACTGACGAAAAAACCACCGTGTTCTTGAAGCGACTGCTTGTGGAGAACGACGGCGAGTACCCAAGTTGCGTCCGCAAATCCTGGGAACCGGCAAAGCGGGCTAAGGCGGAGCATGGACACAAACAGAAAACCCTCGGTTGAAGCGGCTTAGCGCTTTCTAATTATTGTATTTTGTAGTGTCTTAAAAGATACAATTTATTAACTGCTTATGTATAATTTGAATGTAGGCACTCAGGTTTTAATGGCGGTTAATTAATGAGTGAAAAAGACGTAACAAGGTTTCTGCAAATTTTAGGTTTATCAAAACGCGAAATTCAAGTTTACATGTTCTTAGCCAAGAGCGGCGTGCAATCAACGAGCTTCGTAGCCAAGCGGCTGAAGATGGAACGAGTTCAGGCATACCGCACTTTCAAGAAGCTTCAGGAAAAAGGCTTCATAGAAGCAACATTGGAAAGACCCACACGCTTCACAATCGTGCCGTTCTCAGCGCTAGTGGACAACTACATCACCGCTAAAAAGAACGAGGTCATAAACTTAAACGACCAGAAACAGAACCTTCTAACTGCGTGGCAATCCATCAGTGCACCCGAATCCGAGTATCCCGTAGCCAAATTCTCGATTATAACAGGCAAAAAAAAGATTCACTCAAAAATGCTCAACATGATTGAGGAATCCAAATCGGAAGTCATCGTTTTAACAACCTCGCTGGGTCTAATCCAGGAGGACATAGCCGGCGTATTTGACGCAGCCATTACGCCCTCACAGGAACGTAACGTGCAGGTTCAAATCATAACTGACATAGCGAATGAGAACCTAAAAGTCGTCGAACGACTGGACCGCAACATAGCTGAGGAAAAATTAAACATTAAACTCCGCCACATCAACATGAGCTCTAAGAATTTTCCGAGATTCCTCATTAAAGATGAAGAGGAAGCCATTCTCTACGCACCGTTTGGAAACGAAGCCTCCGTACTTAACCTCGAAGACGAGGGCCTCTGGATCAATGACAAAATGTTCATTTCTGTGCTCAAAGCGTTTTTTGTTCAGATGTGGCAGAGCGGAGTAGACGCCTCAAGACGCATCGATGAGTTGCGATCTGGTGTACCCATCGGGGAAACCACAGTCATAAAAGGTGTCGAAGAAGCATGGAATAAAGTAGTTAAAGTTATAGAATCCGCCAAAAAAGAAATCGTCATCATAACTTCCTCTCAGAGCATTAACCGACTCGCAGAAGATGACCCCTTAATAAAATTTTTACGTAAAGGCTTGAACGTGCGCTTAATGGCTTCAATCGACCTTGATAACCTGGAGCCCGCGCAGAAGCTAGCGAGGCACTACGAAATCAAGCATGTGCCAATAAGCTACATGATCATGATGCTGGTGGATAACAAGCACCTATTCATGTTCAAGAGTCCACCGATAAGCGATGTAGGCACAGAGTCAGCGTTCTACTTCGCCGACACATTCTACTCAACCGATCCCAGCCAGGTTGAGCGTGTCAGCGAAATGCTAGATGACATCTGGAAACGCGGCATCGACATAGCGGAAATCAGCAGCCAAGCAGGCACCAAGCTGCCCACGGTGGAAGTGGAAACCAGCGAATCAGTAGCCTGCACGGTGGAGCGGATGCTGCAGAACAACGTTAACTCTGTGTTGATAACTGAGCATCACCTGCCGCTTGGAGTTATAAACGACCGCGACATACTGCGACAGATTGTTGAGGAGAACCGTGACCCTGCTGAGATGGATGCCCGCGAGTTGAATTTCACTCCGCTTATCATGCTTGAAAGCGACCAATCAATGATTACGGCTATGAAGATCATGTCAGAGAAGGGAATTAGGCGCGCAGCTATGGTGAAGAACGGTCAACTTATCGGCATGTTAACTGAGGAAGCAGCAAAGAAGGCAGCGCTTCAATTGAAAGCAGCTGCAACATAGCATGCAACCTATATCCTCATTGGCTTTTTTGCATGCAAAGTATTATTAATTAAACGACTTTAAGACTTAGCCGAGGAACAAGCCTTGAAGCTTCAATCGCCAATGATTATTGTTAATTTTAAGACTTACCTTGAATCAACAGGAAAAAACGCTTTGTCTCTTGCTAAGCAGGCGGAGAAAGCCGCTAAAGAGACGGGCGCCTGTATTGTTGTTGCGCCGCAAGCCGCTGATCTGAGGCTTGTCGCGGAGTCAGTTGAGATCCCTGTTTTCGCTCAGCACGTTGACCCCATTAAGCCAGGTAGCAGCACGGGGCATGTGCTTGCGGAGGCCGTTAAGGAAGCCGGCGCCGTGGGTACTCTAATTAACCACTCTGAGCGTCAACTACGCCTCATCGACATAGATGCAACCGTTGCTTTATGCCGCGAAAAGGGGCTGTTTTCCTGTGTCTGCGCTAACAACCCCTCGGTCAGCGCCGCCGTCGCCGCCCTCAAACCTGATATAACCTCGATGGAGCCCCCTGAGCTAATCGGAAGCGGTATCTCGGTTTCGAAGTCCAAGCCTGAAGTTATAACTGACACGGTGCAGCTTGTCAAGAGGATTGATCCAAAGATGACTATTCTATGCGGAGCCGGCATCAGCACAGCAGAGGACGTTTCGATTGCACTTAAGCTTGGAACGCAGGGTGTTCTTGTCGCAAGCGGCATAGTAAAGGCGAAAGACCCATATAGTGTTTTGAGGGCTTTTGCTGAAGCGACAATGTGATTTCACTTGAAAGTTGAAGCAGAATGCGAATCCTGCCTGCTCAGCCGGGCACAAGTTCAAACCTATCAGGCTACAACTAACCCTGCCCTGCGTTTTAGGTGCTTAGCGGAGATTGTGAAGTTGCTTAACAGGGAGTTTAAGCCTTCTTCATGCGCCGCGGAAATCGGCACAAAACGCGACCGAATAATCCGCCAGCTTAGCGGCTGCGACGACCCCTACAAGTACATCAAGAAACAGGCGAACCAGAAAGCCCTTAAACTTTTGCCGCATGCGAAAAAAGTTGTGGCGTCAGGTTACAATCAGCAGGAACGTTTCAAGAAGGCGGTGTTGTGCGCGATCGTGGGGAACATTATGGAGTTTGATGTTCCAGGCCACAAGTTTACCCTAAACAGTTTAGCTACCGTTCTGCGGGACGCAAGCAAAGACCTAGTTATCGACGACATAGACGCCGCTTACGAGTTGGCGAAGAAAGCTCAGAGTGTGCTTTATTTGGCGGATAACGCGGGCGAAATCGTTTTTGATACGCTACTGGTTGAGCAACTCAAGAATATGGGATTGAAAGTCATCTATGTTGTTAAGGGCGGGCCGGTTATCAACGACGCCACGATGGAGGATGTGGAAGTCAGCAAGATGGATCTGTTGGCCGACGAGGTTATAACAACCGGCACAGACGCTGTGGGCTTGCAGAAAAAAGAGGTATCCGCTGAATTCTTAAAAGTCTACGAAGAAGCCGAACTCGTATTTGCTAAGGGCATGGGCTACGCGGAGACGTTAACGGAATACAAATTAACTAAACCGCATCTGTTGATGTTTAGAACGAAGTGTACACCGGTCGCTAATTACTTCTGTGTACCCAGAAACAAAAACGTAGCAAAGTTGATGACTTGACATGAAGTTACCTGCCCTAGACTTCCCAAAACCGATGCTTACACGTTTTGGCGAGGTATTAGGGCGGGAATGGATAGTAACAAACGGTTTAGGCGGCTACGCCAGCTCCACGGTGCCCTCTGTTAACACACGTAAATATCATGGGTTACTGGTGGCGGCGCTGTACCCGCCGGGGGACCGCACGGTTTGCCTCGCTAAACTCGATGAGGATTTAATTGTTGGAGACACTATTTTGCGGTTAGGTGCGAACGAGTTCAGCAGCGGTTTTTATCCACAAGGCTATCAGTATCTGAAGGAATTCAAACTTGATCCCTTCCCAACTTACAGTTATGAAGCTGGTAACGTGGCTTTACAGAAGACGATTTTTCTGCTACATCACAAAAACGCAGTTACAGTACTATACTGCGTCTCAAATAGTAATACCTCTGATGTTACGCTGCGGCTTTACCCGATGCTTACCTGCCGCTACTACCACACCGTCATCGACCGCAGCAGAATACCGCTACACTTTACGCAGCAAAGTCAGTACAGCAGCTTCCAAACGCACTTCAGCCGACCCCCCGCTACAGTTGAGTGCCGCGTCACCGAAGGCAAATTCGTGGAATCCCTGAACTGGGTTGATCGCATGTATTTCCGAGACGAAGCAGCCCGAGTTGAAGCTGACTACGATGACTGTTTCCAGCCCGGCTACTTCGACTTAACTATCCCTGCTCAATCTCAAAAGACATTTAATTTTACATGCTCAGTCGATACCCAAACGAAGGTTACAGTGGATGCTCTAAGCACCGTCGGCAAAATACCCCAAGATGTCGATGCCTCGTTATCAAAGGAGTTACGCCGTAAGGAAGCGCTGCTCGACAGCTTCTATAGCTTACATCCTGAAGTGCCAGTGACTGATTGGCTAAACTGGCTGCTGCTCGCCGCGGACTCTTTTATTGTTGAGAACACTGAGGGCCATAAGTCGGTGATTGCCGGGTACCCATGGTTTGAGCCATGGGGACGTGACACCTTCATTTCGCTGCCCGGATTAACGCTGGTTACCGGTCGCTATAACGACGCAAAGGATATTCTGCGGGTCTTTATGCGTTACCTTAAAGGCGGCATGATCCCCAACTTTGTCGCCGACAAGACAGGCGTGCCGGTATACAATACGGTTGACGGTACACTCTGGTATGTAAACGCCGTCTGGCAATATCTAAAGTACACTGGCGACTACGGTTTTGTCAAGTCGGAGCTCTGGGGTAACCTTCAATCGGTAATTGAGAATCACGTGCATGGTACAATGTATGGGATTAAGGTTGACTCTGACGGGTTGCTAATGCATGGGCCTCGGCTCAGCTGGATGGACGCCGTCGTCGAGGATGACATGATTACGCCCCGCGCTGGGAAAGCTGTTGAAATCCAAGCATTATGGTACAATACCCTAAAGATCATGGAGTCGCTTGCCAAACAGTTCGGTGACCCTTCCCTTCTGGTAAATTACGGCGCGATGGCGGAGCAGACAAAGAAAAGCTTCAACAAGCATTACTGGAACAGCAAACTCGGCTGCCTCTACGACGTAGTCGAACCCAGCGGTTACGATGCTTCGATTAGACCTAACCAGATACTCGCGGTTTCACTAGACTACACGATGCTCGATCGGGAAACCAGCCGGCGAGTGGTGGATTTCGTTTACCGCGAGCTTGTAACTCCGTATGGGTTGCGTACGCTGTCGGTTGATGACTCCAAATTTGTAGGTAAATGCATGGGTGACAGGCGTAGCCGAGACGCGGCTTACCATAACGGCACAATCTGGCCGTGGCTGCTTGGACCGTACATCACTGCGTACATAAAAGTTAACGGTTACAGCAAAGACGCACGCAAATACGCGCTTGATAACCTTGTGTTGCCGCTCTGTACCATGGGCATGCATAAAGGCGGCTTAGGCACAATCAACGAGATTTACGATTGTGAACCCCCCAATGCGCCGAGGGGATGTATCTCGCAGGCTTGGAGCATCGCTGAACCGCTACGAGCCTACATTGAGGATGTGCTGCGGGTTAAACCGAAAGTTACTGTTTGATTGCTTTTTTAAGCGCCTCAGCAGCCGACTCGGGCGTTACCGTGTTGATGTAGACGCCTGTGCTCTTCTCAAACCCCGCCCACGTTGACAGCTTCGGGTAAACCTCAAGGTGCCAGTGGTAGCCGTCCTCTATGGTCTGGTGGATTCCGTAATTGTAGGGCGGGTCGTTAACGACGTCTTTTAGCGCTTTAAGACTGGCTTTTAGGGTGGCTGCAAGCGATTTTACTTCTTGGGGCGTTAAATTGCCGATGTTGGGCGCATGCAGCTTAGGCAGAATCCAGAACTCCATCGGGTTAATGCTTGCGTATGGCGCGATGACTGCGAAGTCCTCGTTCTCCATGATCAGCCGCTGAGTTTTTATTTCGCGTTCAATGATGTCACAGAACACGCATCTGCCGTTAACTTTTTGGTAAGCGTCGGCGGCTTGCTTTTCCTCCTGAATCATCGTGGGAATCATTGGGGTGGCGATGATTTGGCTGTGCGCATGAGACAACGAGGCGCCCGCTTCTAAGCCGTAGTTGCGAAAGATCGATATGTACTTTACATACGACTTAGCGGCAAGAGCTTTGAATCGGTCAATGTAGGATTCTAAAACCAGCTCCAGCTGTGGTAGGCTGGCGTCTGCTGGGTCCTCCTCATGGATATGTGACTCAACCACTACCTCATGGACGCCTATGCCGTAGCCGAAGTCTGCTGTGCTAAAAATTTTAAGTGCGTCTTCGGGGTGCTGAGGATGAGTGAATGCTGGGTACATGTTGGGTATTGTGCGAACCAGCCAGTTTGTTGGACGTTGTCCTTCTGGGGGGTCGTGTCCATGCTTTACTTCGCCATCTACCCTATGCAGAAGCAGCACAGCTGGGGGCGTCATGTGTTCGTTTCCAACGCAGAGAGGGCAAGACGCGGATTTTGCGTTTTCTGGTCTGGCTTTGGCGAGGTCGGTGGGTCGTTTGCTGCGTTCTTTGGCGATGACCACCCAGCGGTCAAGAAGATAATCTTTGCGCAGTTCATTATATGGCATAAGTTTAGCGCCTGTACTAGTTTTGTGGTTGTATTCTTATTTTAGGTTTACTTGATGTCACCGACTGTGTTTGAACTTAAGCAACTTTTTGAGAATTTTTACTTTAACAGAATGTGATTTTAATCCCTGTTGAATGATTAGTGAACTGGTATGATTAACTTTTATATGCATACAGGGGGTAAATAGTATGGCTATCTGCGCTGAGATCCATGCTCGGTATAAACTCTGCTCAGCTAAGAGCAGTCCTAAACAGGTGGCGTTTAGCATTTTTCAGCTTCGCTTTAGCGTACACCTTACTTCTTCTGCTACTCGTTGACTATCACCCGATACAGTGGGACGAAGTCATACATCTTAACTCGGGCAACTTTCTCTACTGGGGGCTCTATGACAAATTCATACTCAACGCGTTCTATCCGCCCCTGTTTGATGTGCTGGAGTTCCTATCCTTCGAAGCTTTGGGCGTAAGCCTGTTTGCAGCAAGACTTGTTCCCGTATTATTTTCGGCTTTGGCCCTTTGGGTTGTTTATGAATTAGCCAGTAGCATGTACGGCGGCAAAGTTGGTTTGCTTTCAGCTGTTTTTCTCGCGGTTATGCCGGGGTACTTTTGGCTCTCGCAGGGCGCACTGCTTGAGTCGTCGCTGGTTTTCTTCGTAGTGTCTTCACTGCTGTTTTTCTACCAGTGGTTGATTACCCGTAAAGACAGAATGCTCGTTTTCACGGGTATAGCGTTGGGGCTGGGTTTCCTCTTAAAGTATCAAATAATCGTAGCGGTACTCATACTGATAATAAGCCTCCTGTTTTTAGCCAGAAAACAACTAAAATTTGCTTTCAAGAAATTCACGATAACCATAGCCGCCGCAGTGTTGGTTGCTTCGCCGTGGCTGATTATAACCTATCAAGTTTACGCCTCCCATTTCCTCAGCCAGTGGCTTTATGCGCTACAAGTCGGCAACCCCGAGCGGTCAGTCTACAGCGAACGCTTCTTCCAACCCATATTTTACCTCATCGACATGGTCTGGCCCTACGACACCATCCACCCCATTTCTCTATTCATGTACGTGGCGGGTTTGGCGGGTTTAGTCTTTTTTGCTTGGAGACGCAAACCTCAGGACAAGTATATCCTCATATGGTTCATCGTAATCTACGTGTTCTTCACGTTGATTTCTAACAGGGCTTGGCGCTATGTCTTGCCCCTGTTTCCCACTTTAGCTATTTCAGTTGCTGTGCTCTTTGCTACGCTTTTTGGAAAAGCAGAGTCAATCTGGCAGAGCGCTCACTTAAACGTGAACAGAAAGCGACTATCTAAAGCGGCTGCTGGGGGTCTTGCTGTATTATTGGCTTGCACCGTAGCCTTCAGCGTATATGACGCCTACGTAATCGAGAACCAGAACCACATAGAAATCGAAATTGAAGCCGCGACGCATTACGCATTCGCAAACCTCAACGGCAACAAATCACTCATGGTGCTGTGCCCCTTTGACTTACTTAGCCGAGAGATGGTGCGCTTCTACCTCTGGCATGACGGAGACAACAAAATACCCGTATTCCAGTACCCCAAGCAGGCAGTGGACGCCTACACACCCAACTTCAACATAACCGAACTAATCGGACTCTGCAAAACGCTTAAGGTGCAATACGTTTTCGCCTACGAATACGGCGGAACCGTACCCTACTTCAACTCGACACTAAACGCCCAGCAGGTTTTTGAGCAACTCTACGCTTCAGGCAACTTTACCCACATCAGCAGCAACGCAACGTTTGGGGAGAATCCTAGAAGAATATTTGTGCTGGAATTCATAGGCTAAAATTTTGTTCCTCCCCTAAAGGCTGCTGGATTTGATTCTACATAAAGCGTATTTTGGTAGTATACTCCACAGTATAGCTGTTTACCTATCTGCTCTATTAGCAGTTCTATGCACAAACCGTAGAGGG
>CAYPGY010000025.1:0-18529 GCA_964410435.1 uncultured Candidatus Bathyarchaeia archaeon | reverse complement strand
ATGACACTCCTCAATGGGCACGGCTTAGTGAACATTGGAAAAACAAGCCTTAGCAGCGTCACACGGGGAAGAGGCATTTCACGAAGTCAGATAAATCAGGCGCGATTCGTTTAAGGTTCTCAATTGAGGCGTTGCCCTTTTCTGTTAAGTGGAAAACTGTTTTTTTTGTGTCGTTGTGGCCTTCTATTAATCCCCGCCGTTCCATTGCGTAGAGTGTGGCGTATACGGTGCCGGGGCTTAGGGAAAAGTTGAATTTTTTGTGTTGTAGGACGGCGAAGTCGTAGCCGGATAATTCGCCTTTGTCTTTTAGTTCAAGGAGTATTATGATGTCTAGAAATTCCTTTATTATTCTGTTTTCTATTGCATCGATTGAAAGCCCAGAGTTAGCCGCTTTGCTGTTGTCTTGATTCATTTCGTTAAGGTTCATATTATTATGAATATAATGTTTTTGTTATAGTGACCACTATATCATTCAAAAATTAAGCGTTCGAAAAGAAAAAGCGAAATAATTCTCAGCAATTATTTTTAAAACAAAAATGTTACGGTTCAGAATGTGAATAAACGCTTAATAAAATTCATCAGTTCTCCTCGTATAACAGCGATTTCACCGAGTGTACTTTCACCCTCCGCTGTTAAACAGAAATTCGTCTTCTTACCATCATTTTTTCCTTCAATCAAACCCCGCCGCTCCATAGCATAAATAGTCATATATACTGTACCTGGGCTCAATGCGATACCGAATTTATCGCGGCCAAGCACAGCTATTTCGTACCCCGTCAATTCTTTTCTCTCCGCGAGCTCACAGAGTATAATGACATCTAGAAACTCTTTTATCACTCGGGTTTTAATGCCAATCAGAGTTAATTCGGGAGAACAATCGCTTACCTTACTCATTTTAAGTCCATTTAGCGGTTATAACATATAATGTTTTGTTTTTACATGCGCCTGCGACAAAAAAGCTACAAGACCCCGTGGCTGTAGCTGAAGTATAACGCGTCAAACTTGGATGTCTTTCTGTGTTGTTCTTGGAAGAGGGGGTTTATGCGCAAAGCGTTTTTTGGCGTCAACTAGTTAAATTAGAGGCTTCTCACTAAATAGACACGGTCACCTGTGGATTCACAAATAACTAAGCAGATGCTCAAAAAGAAAACGCCGCAGATACTCGCGTTAGCAATCGCTATTATCATATGCGCCTACCTGCTAATTGAAATTTTAACTGACGTAGCCATCAAGAGTGAACCTGTTTCGTTCACGCATACCGTGGCCAACTGGGGCTACCCCGGTGTTTTCGGGTTAATGATTCTGGAGGCAAGCTCACTGCCTATACCCAGCGAGGTTATACTGCCCTTTGCAGGATACATGGTCTCTGTCGGACACCTGGATTTCTATGCGACACTTGCAATCGCAACCGTAGCAGCGTTAACCGGGTCACTCATCGATTACTACATAGGCTTAAAAGGCGTACAGGCGCTCACCCGGTATCGGCTTTTCGGCAGAGCAGTCTTTTCCGAGAATCAACTAAGAGTCGCCGCCTGCTACTTCACAAAGTACGGTACAATAATGGTGTTGGTAGGCCGCTTAATCCCTGTGGTTAGAACACTGATTTCCTTCCCCGCAGGGGCAGTAAAGATGCCGATGGCAAAGTTTGTATCTTATACACTGGCGGGTTGTCTAGTTTGGAATAGTCTATTGCTTTATGTTGGCTTCTATTTAGGGTCAAAGTGGCGGGAAGTCGCGGATGTCTCGCATTATTTAGTGATCGCTGTCGCAGCGGCGGGCGTAGCTTTGTTTGCTGTTTTTCTTGTATGGCGGAAAAGAAAAAACCGGAAAGCTGCTGCAGTTAGTCTTTAGCTTAAAACCGCTATCTCCGGCTTCAAGTCGCCTGGGACGCCTAGCTTTTTTGCTTCCTCTACTTGTAGCATGCAGTCCACTTCGTAGTCACTGTTGAATCGGCTGTAGTCGATTGAATGCAGAAACGCTGCATCCGCTGATACGCATGAGTCAGAGGCAAATATGCCGATGTCCTTCATGACGATATCGCCGGGGGTAGGCGCGCAGTCGCAGTACTGGGCGATGTCCTTGGCGAAACTTACATACGACACTTTGTTGGGCTTAAACGTTGAGAGGACGCCGTACGCTGCAGAGGCAAGCGCCAGCATCAGGTTAGGTTTATCCGTGAAGCTAATCGCCTCCACGGGGCATGCTGCCTTACACATTGGGCAACGCATACATTTAGCTGAGGTATTGCGGGCTTTGCCTTCGATTATCTCCGGCAGATGGTAGGCGCAGGCGTCTCTGCATTTACCGCAGCCGGTACACTTTGATGAATCAATTTTTAGGCCGATTGCTCGGTGCTGGCGAAGCTTACCCGCCTGCGAAGTGCAGCCCATCGCAAGGTTTTTAATGGCGCCGCCGAAGCCGCTTAATTCGTGGCCTTTGCAGTGGGATACTACGATCATGGCGTCTGCTTCTGCGATTACGCCTGAAACTTCAATTTCAGAGAGGAAACCTTTGGTTTTTACTGTTTGAAAGTTTTCGCTTCTTAAGCCATCAGCCACTATGAAGGGCGCCATGTTAAAGCCGTTTACGAGTGCGGTTTGCATGTGATCATATGCGTTGTGGCGCTGCGCTAAGTAGTAAGTGTTCGAATCCGTTAGGAAGGGTTTAGCGCCGAGTTCTTTAACGCGGCGTACGATGTCGTGTACGAAGAAGGGCTGCACATAGTAGGGATTGCCCAGTTCGCCCACATGCAGTTTGACGGCTACCAAATCGCCCTTCTCGATGGCGCTAAATGTTCCTGCCGCGTCGTAGAGGCGGTTAGCTTCCACGGCGAGGTTACGGTTAGTGTCCCATGGTAGTAGGTGAACGGTCATTGTTTGGCACTCTCTTGATAAAGTTTTAGCATGTTCTTATAGTATAAAAACTTGAATAACATAAGCCTAAAAATTGGTTTACGCCGCCCGCTGTACCTTCAGCGCAAAGCTGGAACCAGTTTTGTCCATAGAATACATCAGATTTTTGATCATAATAATTTTGGGTTCATAAGTCTTAAATGTAAAACAATCGATAACTTTCAATGAAAGGCGCGGATATGATGTGAGGTTTACTAGCATTGTCATTTTTCTGTTGCCTTTTATAGTCTCAATAGTTATTACAATGCTTGTTTCAGCACCCGGACTTGTTTGTATTCTTTCTTACTTTGTAATCTTGGGCATGGTAGTCGGCGTTTTTATACTGGCCGATTTTATCCTCTTATATTGGCGTTCAAAAAGCAAAACATCGGGTTCAGCCGTAAATGCGCCGCCTAATCTGAGAATCGCCGTTCTAGTAACAGCATTCAACGAGGATTCAAGTCTGGTTCTTGATACTAGCCTCTCTGCCAAGCTTGCTGTGGGCAAGCAAGGTGATGTCTACGTTTTAGATGATTCCACGGATGAAGCGACACGGAAGCAAATTGACACTTTCAGAGAGTATGGGTTCAAGGTCATTAGAAGAGAGATTAGACGCGGCTACAAAGCAGGAGCCGTTAACGAGTGGCTCAAAGCATACGGCAGCCGATATGACTTGATGGCGATCTTTGATGCTGACCAGAGACCTATGCCGTTTCTCTTTAACAAAGCTACACCCTACTTTGCAGATGAAAAAGTGGCGTTTGTCCAAGTTCCCCAGTATTACTCAGAAATAACCTCGGGGGTATCTTTAGGTGCATTCTTTCAGCAGCTGCCTTTCTTGCGGTTGGTTATGCGGGGTAGAAACAAGGCCAACAGCGCTTTCAGCTTAGGTAGTGGCACAATTTATCGAGTAAAAGCTCTCAGAGAAATCGGCGGTTTAGACGATTCTACAATAACCGAAGATATCTCAACATCAATAGACCTGCATTCAAGAGGCTGGCGAAGCGTATACATTGACAAGCCACTGGTTTGGTATGGGCTGCCTCCGAAGAGCATCGCTGGTTATCTGGTTCAGCAAGGTCGCTGGAGCCTTGGTGGTTTTCAGCTGCTGGCTAAGATGATAGGTTCAAAGTTGTCTCCTGCGCAGTTTTTTGATTACTTCAATGGGTGGCTTTACTGGTTTAACGTTGGGCCCATCACGTTTTTTGAGGTCTTTGCACCAGTTATTTTCCTAGTTTTCGGTGTTTACTTCTTTGTTTGGAACCCTCTTGTTTACTTGACGTTTTATTTACCGTTCTTTCTGTCGAGTATAGGTTTCTATTTCTTCACTATTAAAGATCAGAGTTACGGCGTACGCGGATTCGTCTATCACCATACTGTTCAGCTGTTGGCGTTTTTTTCCGTGAACTCTTCCTTTGCTGGTTGGTTGATGCGTAAAAAAAGGCCTTTTGCCGTTACTCCTAAAGGTAACAATAACAAGCCGCCGCGCGGTGTAATTGCTGCATATACAGCAATTGTCTGCATACTGAGCTTTTCTATTGGTAAAGGTATAGTCGACGCTTTAGCAATGGATCCTTCTTTGTGGGTTGCCTACGCTATTAACATTTTCTGGGCAGGCTACTTCGCTGCATTTTTCTGCTTTGGCCTTTACCTTATTTTCAGAAGTAAACCTTACTCCGATACCCTAAAATTCGATATAAAACCCCATTATTTAATTGGCCGCGGAAAAGTAGAGGCGCTTTCATTTCTATATGAGTCAATAGACCTTGAAGAGAAAATAGCTCAAGTATATTCCCTTTTAGCCGAGAAACTAAGTGCTCAAGATGCAGCAATCCTAAAGCAGTGCTCAGCAGATAGCGCGGTTCATGCAAAGATACTTCGACGCATTCTTAGTTGGCTAGATATTAAAAAGATAAACCATAGGAAACAAACAATTAATACAGAATATCTTCTTGCCATAGAGAAATTTAGTTCTAAAATATCAGGCGGTCTGGACCAAAACGACACTGTACAGCTGCTACATCTGTTACTAGACACTGAAAAATACTTCAATGAAGAGGTGTATATTCGAATATTAAGCAGCATTTTCCAAGAAACCTTAGTAAAAGCATCTGGTCGCAGTGAAGAGATACAGCGTATGCTTGAACGAATAAAAAGCGATGAAGAGAAGCATACGGTAATGTTACGGTCGCTACGTGATAACACACTAAAACAGACCGCCGAGTAGACAAGTATGGCTATTACATTTTGGCGATGACCTTCCAATCCAATTTTACATTGAATCCACCTGCTTTTAGCAACATTTTTACCGCTGGTAGACTTCAAAAAGTACGACTGGTTAAGGTTGTTCTATGGGTAAACTCGAATGCCATGGTTTAACTAAAGTATACGATGACCAGCGTGTAGCGCTTGAAAACGTCACCTTGTCAGTGGATACTAAAGGCATCTTTGGATTGATCGGCCGAAATGGTGCGGGAAAAACCACGCTTATCCGAATGCTGGCCACCGAGCTTGAGCCGACAAAGGGCACGGCAGCTATTAACGGCATGGATATCCTGAAGAACACGGATAAGCTACGGGAGAAAATCGCTATCGTCCCACAGGAGGCACGCACTATCCGCTGGATGACGCCTAAACAAACCGTGTTTAGCTACTTGCTCTGGCGAGGCTACACATACAAGGAGGCAAACCGGCTTGCCGCTGAATCACTCTCAAATCTTGGCCTTGACCAGTACGCCAACATGCTTAATGCCCGATTATCGGGTGGCACAAAACGCAAGGTGCTAATCGCCACCGTCACCGCTTCCGAAGCAGAAATCATTTTCCTCGACGAACCCACAACTGGACTAGACCCGATTTCGCGTCATGAGCTATGGGAGATGCTAAGGGAACTATCAAAAACCAGATTCATTTTCCTCACAACCCACTACCTTGAGGAAGCCGAGCAGCTAGCAGACCAAATCGGAATCCTAAAGGAAGGCAAACTCGTATCCATCGGTACATTGCCTGAACTGCGCAAGAGTTCATCGTTCCAGTACAGCATCAAGCTGCCGCCTAAAACAGCCGTGCCCAAAACCACAGACGCAGAAGTCACAGTCAGTGCCAGCGGCTACACCCAGATACTAACCCAAGAGGCGGAGGCATTCCGAGTTGCGCGGCTGCTTTCGGAGCAGGGAGCCAAATTCTCTATTACACCTGTAACTTTGGATGACATCTTTTTCCAGCTCTGGAAGCGCCCACAGTGAATTTAATCCGTTGCGTAAATTACACCTGTAACTTTGGATGACATCTTTTTCCAGCTTGTAGGCCATAACTCGGAGGATGGCGATGAAGCGTAGCCGACTCAGCCAGATACTTGCCGGCGTGCTGGTTAACGCTGTTTATGAGATGAAGAATTACCCTGTTGTGCTGATTAGCACGGTGATTTCTCCGCTGTCGCTTTTGGCGGTTGTGACTTTCGTGAGTAGCGGTGCTTTGCTGGGCGCAGCGATTGAGGGCGGCTTAATCATGATCTTCTTCTCCTCAGGCATCGCGCTGCAATCTGATCTTTCTCATTTGAAGAACGATTTTAAGCTGCAGGATATGGTTGTTAGTTCGCCGACGAGCGCCAAAATGTACATGGGCGGTATGGCATTGGCAGAAATCGTTTACTCCCTGCCGGGCATAGCGATACTGGTTGCACTCGCCGCAATCTACATCCAGCCGAACCTAATACAAATCGCTACCTTAAGCGCCGTTCTGCTACTGATGTTCGCGGTTTCCATCGCGATTGGCTTTATGCTTTCAACATTATCCAGCGACGTAATTCAGAGCTACGCGTTCTCGAGGCTGCTCTCACTGCTGTTTGCGACGTTGCCGCCGGTTTATTACCCAATCACGCTTGTGCCCTACCCGCTTAATTATCTGGCACTGCTGTCGCCGACGACGTACGCCGCGATGATTATGCATAACTCCACAGGCTACCTTGAATTGTCAACGGCGGCTCTGGCAGCAAACTGGGCGGTGCTACTCGGCGTCTGCGCAGTAATAATGTACATCGCCGTGAAGAAGACGCGCTGGAGAGAAAAATAGTATAGCTGTTTACCTATAAGTGCTCTATTAGAAACTCTATGCAGAAACCCATAGGGGGTATCTGACCTATTTGCATCCTAATATCCAGCCTATGCACAGCACCTATAGAGGGGGTCTATGCGCCTTTTCGGCTTTATATATGGGGAGGGGCTCTCTGTGAGAGCAACAAAGTACAGCTACTACGTCGCCTAGGTAGATGGCGCTAGTACTTTTTCCCTTCTGATAGCTGCTTTAACGCCGCTGATGCTTCCGTTTCGCTGTCCGCGAGCGCACCTATCCAGAGTTCAAATTCGGTCTTGGAAATTTCTTTCTCCACATGCCCCTGCTGATCGGCGGAAAAATATCTTGTTGCATTATTGACAAAGTGCTTAGTGTAAAAAATCCTGTCTGCTATGTTGATCTGCGCCGAGCAATCTGCTCTCTCACCTAATGCATAATCGATCTTGTACACCATTAGCTTGACCTGCTGTTGAATGCTTGCGGCTTTTTACTTAAATTTTCTCCTGAAAAAAAGCTGAATCAGTTAGATAGAGAGCGAGTCGCCCTCAGATCCTTCGGCTCTGGTTTTTCTGTGTTTAATCATTATGTAGCTTGCCGCGACCACAATGATCACTATTGCTAAAATTGCGATTAACAAAAGCCAAGGAAACGGCGCCACCTCAAAATAAACCGTTTCCTCCGAAGCGTTACCTAAACTGTCAATCGCGTACACCGTTATGCGGTGTCCCCCGTTTGAAAGAGCCAAAAGCGTCTGGTTCCCTATTATAGCAACACTTGCTTGCCCATCGAGGCTGTAAGCGAGTGTAGCGTTCAAGTCATCAACTATAAACTGCAGTTGTACATCCGTTGTGCCATACGACTGGTTCGCTGGATTAAGTATTTGGATGGCAGGGGCAATTGTGTCTATCGAGAAATAAACAGTGTCCGAGGCACCCATGTTCCCTGCGCTGTCATTAGCGTAAATTCGGATTTGATGCCCACCTTGAACTAAATCGTTTAGTCTTACTTCAGAAGATAACGTGACGTTTACGCCGCCGTCGATTGAATAACCCATCCAACTTGCATCCCTGTTAAGTACAAAAGATAATGTTACCTGCTGGTATGTTCTGTTCTGCGGCGAAATAATCACCACTTTAGGTGGCATAGTGCCATAATCAAGGGGAGTGTACAACTCGTTGGTGTTTAACCATTGACCGTTAAAGCCACCGATGGCATAGATCAAGTCGTTAACAACCGCAACACCGAGGTATGCTCTGGCTGTCGGTAAATCCTCTGCGGTGCTCCAAGAATTGCTCTGCGGCGAAAAGATCCTTACCTGACTGCTATATTGATTACCAGTGTAGCCGCCGATGTAGTATATTGCCTCTTTAGCCATGTTGCCCTGTGTTACTGCCGCCGCTGCATAGCTTGAAGCCACGGGGAGACTTGCAGCTTGGCTCCATTGATCAGTCGCTGGATCATAGACTTGGTTGCTGTTGGTAAACGCTGAGCCTGTTCCAACCTGGACTTTTGAGCCGCCGATTATGTAGATTCTGTTACCAAGTACCGCTGAAGCATAACCTTCAACTGGGGATGGAATCGCTGATTTAGTGCTCCACTCATCCTTTAAGGGATCATAGACTTCATTTAAAGAAGTTTCAATGTAAAAAGGCGCCTGATTGGAGTACATTTTCCCACCGATCAAATACATACGCCCATTAACCAACGATGCAGCCAAGTCCGCTCTGGGTGTATGCATTGACGCTTTTGTTGTCCAAGTGTTGGCAACTGGGTCGTAGACTTCGTTGTTTCCGACGAATCCGTTGCCTACGCTTCCGCCGATTACGTAGATTCTATTATCATATACGCTGATGGCAAATCCGCTTCTGGCAGTCGGCATAGCCGTTTTGCTGGTCCACTGATTAGTAATGGGATTATATTCTTCTACCGTGTTTAGTGGTTGATTATTCTGGTTTACTCCGCCGATCACGTATATTTTGCCGTTTACCACTGCTGTGCCGAATTCGCCGCGTGCAGTTGGCATCGTGATGAGGCTAGACCAGGCTGAAGAAGGCTGAGCTTGTACTGCAATGCTGCTAGATATCATTAGTGCTGGTAATAGTGTCAATGTAATAAGCAGGATAGCAGTTAATTGCTTAATTATAGATTTACACCCGATCCTGTTCTGTTAAGCTAGATATTATTGCAGTTTAGCCTTATATTCTTAGATAGTGAAAAACGGCTGCTTAGCAGTCAGTAGAAAAGCTTAATGGCTTGAAGCGCCGCTTTTGGTATGGTGCAAATGATTGGCTGGTAACGTCTTAGTTGCAGTCGACGGCTCCGATAACGCGCAGAGAGCCCTCGATTTCGCTTTAGAGTACGCCGAAAAATTCGGTTCATCCTTAACAGTCGTCAACGTGTCTGAGTCTTCGGCTGCCGCAGCTTTCGCTGGTGACGGCATGGCTTCGGTGGCGAGAGATCTCCGCAGATTCCATGAAAACATATTAGAGAAGGCGCTTGAACATGCGAAAAACACTCATCCAACGGTGAACGTTTCAACTTCTCTGCGTGAGGGGGACCCTGTAACCGAGATTGTTTCAGCGGCAAACGAAGGCAACTTCGATGTAGTAGTTATCGGTCACCGTGGATTAGGTAAAGTTAAAGGATTGCTTCTGGGCAGCATCAGCGAGAAAGTCTTCCGTTCGCTTAACTGCACCGTAATCCTTGTAAGGTAATCACCCGTTTTTCATCACTATCTTCAATTTTTAAGAAAAAGTACAAACAAAAAAGCGGATTCTATGTTGATGGACGAATCCTTGCACAATAAAAGTTACCGTTTATCTTCACAAAAGCAGGGCATTTACCATCCGCACAGTGATCTAGCCATTGGCATGGTGCACGAACCTCATGCACTCTGAGCATGTATTTGTGTGTATCAATTCGTTCTGGTTGAGTTTCCCGTTGGGAGATTTGTTTCATCATTACTTCCATTGTTTGCATAAAAAGCACCTCAAACTTCAGAAACCTGAATTGAATACTAATTGTTTGATAGTTAGATATTAAAAAATGTGGCTAACGTTGTACAACAACAAAACCATATAAGCACTTGACAGTTACGAAAAGAAGTTATCTGTTTCCTGCTTGATCGACTAAAAGAAGGGAGTGCTGCTCCTCTACTTCATCTTCCAAAAGTTTTTGGCCAAATCAGCTGTTTTTGGTTCAGCGCCACAGATGAGTTGCTGTTTGGTTGTGGCGACATTAAAAGCAACAGCAGACAAAACAGCCATTTTTTGAGTTACTAATAAAGAGGCGATAAATCGGAAATACGTACCCAAAGACAGCTGCTCGTTCTTTAAAGACACTAAAACATCATTTTCTATGCTTTTTCAATTATTAGACAGGCAAGTTCCGGTAACACCGCCTTGGATGGGGGCGACATAGCTGGCTTCGTGGCAGTTCCCGGCGGCTTAGGATTAATACGCTACAACCAGAGAAGGCCTGCAAGCTTGAATTACAAAAAGAAGGTTAAAGCCCGAAAAGGGCTGTGTAGCTTTTTTATTCAAGGATGATTCTTGCGTCGACGCATTTTGTGCCGACTGGATAAGCCATGACTGGGTTGAGATCCAGTTCTTTGATTTCTGGGTTGTCCAGTATCATCTTTGAAACGTTGCAGAGAACATCTGCGAGTGCGTCTAGATCTGCTGGTTTAGAGCCTCGGTAGCCGTTTAGCAGTGGGAAAGCCTTGAGGTTTATGATCATTTCTTTTGCGTCTTCTTTTGTGAGTGGCGCTACGCGGAAGCTTACGTCTTTTAGCAGTTCAACGAAGATGCCGCCTAAGCCGAACATTACTGTCTGTCCGAACTGTGGGTCTTTTACTGCGCCGACGATTACTTCTGTGCCTTGTGGGGCCATTTCTTGGACGATTTCGCCGACGATTTTTGCGTCAGCTTTGTATTTCTTGGCGTTCTCCATGATTGTTTTGAACGCTACTTCCACTTCTGCGGCGGTTTTCAGGTTGACTTTTACTCCGCCTGCATCTGACTTGTGAATGATGTCTGGTGAGACGATTTTTAGGACGACTGGGTAACCGATTTTTTCGGCTTGTGCAACGGCTTCCTTCGCGTTTGTTGCTACATCGAATTTGTTTACTGTAATGCCGTATTCTGCGCAGATAGTTTTTGCTTCTGGTTCCAGAAGCGCTTTTCTGCCTTCTTTTTTGGCTTGGTTCATGATTTTTGTTGTTTGCTTCATGCTAGTTCCTTCGTTAGCACATGTTGTTGGTAGTGGATGTTGGGGTGTTTTAAAAATCGTTTGGTCGCTGTTTTGGTTTTCTGCTCGTTGTAAGTGTGTTGTGTTGTTTTGTCGAACACGTGATCAGTAGTCTTTAGTGAGACATAATACTTAATAATATTCGTATTCCAATTCTGAACAATGACGCCACTAAGCCAACCAGCCAAAAAAATCAAAGAACAACTACAAAAAACAGCCAACACCCTACAACAAACCACCCAAAAAGTCAAACAACAAACCGCAAAAACAAAACAAAAAATCACAAGCATAAAAATAAAAATCCAAATAACCACAACCAACCTCAAAATCAAAACACAAAACATAACACCACTAAAAATCAACCTAACCATAAAAAAGAAAAAAACTGGCACAGAACCAGAAACCCAAACAATACCCCGACAAAAAGTCCTCCCAAAAGACGTCAAAGTAGTGGAAAGATACCCGCTTAGAGAACCATTCAGTCAAGTAGCAATAATACAAGACCCAAAAACAGGCGAACACAAATACATATTAGATGAACTCAAACTTGACCAGCTAGAAAAAGATGTTTACAAGCGAGTCTTAGAAATCCTACTTGCCGAAATTCAATCGCCTAAAAATGAAATCAAGGACCCGCGCAAGTTCTTCGCTGAAGAAGCACTAAAAATAGTTAACAAATACAGGATTACATTAGGCTGGCTTCCAGATGTTTCCTGGTACAAAATCCTTTACTACGCTGAACGCGACCTGGTTGGCTTCGGTAAAATTGACCCGCTTATGCATGACCCAAACATCGAAGACATAAGCTGCGATGGAGTCACAAAACCAGTCTACATTTGGCACCGCACGTTTGAAAGCATAGAAACCAACCTGCAGTTCGAAACAGACGAGGACCTCGACAACCTGGTCGTTAAACTTGTGCACATGGCGGGCAAACACGTGAGTAGCGCTTTCCCAATCGTTGACGCCTCGCTGCCCGGCAAACACCGCCTCGCAGTCGCCTACAGACGCGAAATCACACCGTTCGGCACAGCATTTACTATCAGAAAATTCAGAGACGACCCGTACTCGATAATTGATTTAATCAACATTGGCACATTCACCGAGGACATGGCAGCTTACCTGTGGATTTGCTTGGAAAACCGCGCCTCAGTAATGGTGCTAGGTGGCACAGCAGCCGGCAAAACCACGGCGCTAAACGCTCTGGCTTGCTTGATTAAGCCCGGCAGTAAAATCATGACCATCGAGGAAACTGCTGAACTTAACTTGTCACATGAAAACTGGGTTTCGCTCATTGCGCGCCAAAGCTACGGACTTGGCGGTAGCAGCGTGGGTGAAGTGGCACTCTTCGACCTTGTGAAGACTTGTATGCGTCACCGTCCCGACTTAATGATTGTGGGTGAAGTCAGAGGTCAAGAAGCGTATGTACTGTTTCAGGCGCTAGCAACAGGCCACGGCGGCATGTGTACTATGCACGCGGAGAACGTAGCGTCCGCTGTTAAGCGTTTAACACAGAAACCCATGGATATCTCACCCGCCTACATCCCTTTGATGAACATCGTCATGTCGGTGCAGCGGGTACACCTCGTCAAGAACGGCGAGAAACGCGCTTTCCGTCGTGTACTTTCAGTTAACGAAATCATCGACTTCGAGAACTTTGTTAACCCGTTCAAGTGGGATCCAGTAAAGGATGAGCAGATAGCTGATTTAGAGGCAAGTTTTCTGCTGACTAATATTTCTGAGCGTTTAGGTTTAAGTCGCGAGAAGCTTCTATCTGAGATGAAGCGGCGCAGTGACTTACTCCGTTGGATGCGCAAGAAGAACATACGCAGCTACAAACAAGTCGCAGCTATAATCGCCGAGTACTACGCACGCCCCAAGGACATTTCAGAGAAAGTAATGATTAGCGAGGAGGTACTAGCGGTTGCCTCTGCAAGATAAAATCGCGGCAGTCTCATACAGATTGTTCGGTAAAGCCGCACCCTACATTCTACGAAAAGTCTTCCCCACCCTGAAGGGTTCGTTGGAGCGCGGCGGAGTAAAAATTTACCCTGAAACCTACATCTCTATGATGGTCTTTTTCACAGTAATTACCCTGCCAATTGCAGCTGTGAGCGTCTATCTGGCTGTAGCACTGAATTTTTTGCCGCTTCTTATCTTAGCAGTCATACCCGTATTTGTCGTCGTCGGTTTCGTTGCTGTACCCATGAACAACGCCAGTGACCGCTCCATCAGTTTAGAACGCGAGTTACCCTTTGCAGCGGCGTATATCAGCGTCATGTCAAGTGGCGGCATAGCACCCTACGACAGTTTCAAGCGCTTAACAAAAGTCAACCTGATGCCCGCCATGAGCAAAGAATCCCGAGACATCGTTAAAGACGTGGAGATCTTCGGTGTTGATCCGCTAACGGCGCTTGAGGTAGCCGCAAAGAAAACCCCGCTGGACCTCTTTAAGGACTTCTTAGGCGGGTACGCTTCAACCGTGATTATCGGCGGCGACATAGGCCATTTTCTGGAGCGTAAAGCAGAAGACATCTTTAGAGCCAGAGCGCTCCGCGTGAAAGCAGCCGCAGACCGCCTCGGCATGCTACTTGAAACGTTCATCATCGTAGAGGTTATGATGTCACTTTGCTTCTATATTTTGTTCGCAGTAGGTAACCTCTCCACTACAAACGCAGCCACACAGATTTCTACCCTCGAAGACTTCTCTGGCATGCTACTCTACACCTTCATCTTCACACCTATGCTCTCAATAATGTTCATCTATCTGGCACATAGCATGCAAACTAAAACGCCGCAAAACGACTATCGACCCTACAAAGTCTACGGCGTCTCATGTGCAATTGCAGCCTTAGTGTTTCTGCTGTTAACACACTTTTTGGGCTTTGTGGAGCTGCCGATTTTCACGCAGCTGCAGGCGCTGGGCGTGGACCTGCCGGTTGCTTTGGCGGTTTCGCTGTGTATCTCCGCAGCCCCCGCAGCTATACTCCACATCAGGCTGCAGAAGGTAAAGGGCAGCATGGAGCAAGGCGTCGCAAACTTCCTACGGGACTTAACCGAAGTACGGAAAACTGGTCTTTCACCCGAAAAATGCATCGAGAGCCTCTCCACCCGCGATTACGGGGCGTTTAGCAAAGAAATCCGGAAAATCAGCACTGACCTCTCTTGGGGTATACCCATCAAGCAGGTTATGATGGATTTTCTGTACCGTACGAAGAGTTGGCTGGTTCAAATGGTCATGTTCTTGCTGGTTGAAACAATAGATGTCGGCGGCGGCACTATTGCCATGATTGACTCGCTGGCGCGCTTTAACAACATGACTCAAGAGACTGAGAAGGAGAAGAAGATGAGCGTGCGCCCCTACGTGATGATGCCTTATTTGGCTTCGATTCTGCTGGTCGCAACTACGGTTATGATGATGAACTTAACCACGGGCATAAGCGTGGAGGGCATCGCATCTTCAGGACCGGATCCGCTGATGCAGACAGTGTTCCTTTGCTCAGTCATCTTCCACAGTTACCTCATCGGCATAGTGGCTGGAAAAATCAGCGACGACTCCGTAGCTTCAGGTCTTAAACACGCTGCGGTGTTGGTGATAATAGCTATTGTAGTAGCAAAGGTAGCTCCGCAATTCATAAAACTAACCTGAGGGCAGAGCAATGAAATCGTATGGAGATCAAAAGGGAAAAAAGCGTATAACCCGTGGGCGTCTATCACAGCTTTTGCTAGTAAAGGATAGGCGAGCGGTTAACACGGTTGTCTCAAACATGATTCTAATCGCCGCCGTAATCGTCGTAGGCTTTGTTGTTCTTTCCTTTGCGCGTTCGGATTCTGCCCTTTACCAAGACCAATATCAACAAACAGTCTCTGATGATATTGAAAAACTCAAGGAGACCCTCGCCTTTGAGTATATACACTATGATTTTGCAGAAAAAGAGCTACGAATATACATTATGAATGCAGGAACCATTGAACTGCAAGTTGATAAGGTATACCTCAGTACAGCTACCGAAAGCTACCCATTTGAGGTATTCACTTTGAATGGGCAACAGACAACTGAGCACACTATCGCAATTGGAGCTGAAAGAGAGATACTACTAAGCAACATAGACCTCGTTTCAGGAACATATAGTGTAAAATTAGCAACATTAAGGGGATTAACATTTGCGAACACTTTTATCTTCTAAAAACTTGCGAATGAACCGAAAAGGCATGTCCTCAATTATAGGCGCCATTTTCATGATCCTAATCGTTTGGTGTATTGCCTCCTCCTACTTCTTCTTCACTCTATCCCAGAATACTACATACAACCAAGCCGTGAAAGAAACCAACACTTACGCAATCCAAAGAATGAGCGAGAGTGTCCAAGCTATAAATACAGTCTATAAGGTACTGTCCAATAACATTGTCACTGTAACGGTGAACGTGCAGAATATCGGTTCTTCGCCAGTGGAATTTACCACTTTATGGGTTTATGTTAGCGAGGATAACTGGAATAATTACGGTTTCGTAGCGGATTTATCAGTTACAATAAATGCAGGTGAAACCCTTACTAGTGATTTCACTGTACCCGTTGAAGGGGTTACAACTACAGGGGCATTCAATTATGCATCTTGGTTTGTGACTAGTAAAGGAAACAACATAGCGTTAAGACAATTTAACACTGAAAACATCGTTGTTTCGCAGACCACAAACGGTATAGGTTCATTAATGATGGATTTTCAGGAGTTCAAACATTACACATACAGTTCAACGAATCCTTATAGACTTAATATTGCTGGCGGCTCATCGGGTTATACCGTTACAACGGGTACGGGAACAGCCATAGCTTTTAAAGTGATACTAACTAATTTGGATTATAAATATAAGAATGATATAGTATTGCATTCGGGGTCGGTTTTCTTTTCGATTTTTCCGACAACAGCCCAGCAGGTTAGAGGCTCTTACTGGTACATTGTTAACGTAGATGAACAGACTGGCCAAGTATCTAGCAGTTATACCAACATAGTATTGCATTATAATGTGCCAACCGCTGTATACTTTGCTTCAGGTCAACCAATAAAAACGGGTTCGCCATTTATACCCTCATCGCCTGTTTATACTGGTACGTCTCCTATCAATTTAGCAATTGTTGGAACAAAAGGCGGTCAAGCTTTTGGACAGAACATACCGTTCGTTTCAATCTCGGTCTCTTAACCCAAAGGTGAAGTTACAAATTAATGGAATCGCCTTTTGTTATTTTTTTAATTACACACAATCAAACATATCTTCATAAGCGCGATAACACATAGAAACATCCTTCCCGAGGAGTACCAGTGAGTCTACAAGCAACTCTATTAGCAGCCAGCGTAGCAGTGTCCCTAGCAATTCTAATCTATGCATCTTGGCGGGATTACGTCTGCCGCGAAGTAAGCAACAAAGTCTGGGCAATATACGCGCCACTAGGCTTAGCGCTTACTCTATCAGAATTGGTACTCTTTGAACCTGACTCTTTAATGTGGTACGGGATAAGTGTCGGCGTCACCGTCGCCATCGCGCTGCTGTTGTTCTACACTGGCGGTTTCGGAGGAGCGGACTCAAAAGCGCTCATGTGCATAGCACTCGCGTTGCCCTTTGCCCCAATTGTACTCTTCTCGCCGCTTATTCCATCCGCAATCTCGCCACAGTCAAACATTATCTTCCCGATAGTCATCTTCGGAAACGCTGTGCTCTTCGCTGCCGCAAGCGGAGTTTACATGTTGTTGCGCAACATAATCTGGCATAAAAGACGCAAAGTACCCATGTTTACGGGTTCACTTGCCTGTGAATCAGTCGGCAAAAAAATTCTAGTCCTCATCACAGGCTATAAGATGCCCATCGCCAAACTAAAAGAGAAGTGGCACATCTATCCCATGGAGGACGTAGATGACCGCTATGTTGAAAACCGTAAACTCGTTATCATCCCCAAAGAGGAAGGTAGAGACAAAATCGTCGAACGACTATGTTGTGCCATCGACGCTAAAAGTATAGACTGCTATGTTTGGGCAACACCCGGTTTGCCAATGTTGATCTTTGTCACATTGGGTTTAATTGTCGCACTCTTTGGCGGAGATATGGTTTGGCTGCTTGTTAGAACAGTTTTGGGCAGCTAATTCATTTTTCGACAGTTTTTTCGCTTTTTTTGAATAAGAAACAGAAGCGATAAGCATTGAGGTGAAGCCGACGCCGACGAACACTAAAGCAAGACTTCTATAAGGGTAATTTATATTAGTTGGGAGGATCACTGCTTCGCCAGCTGCTGTTTGATAGGTGTAAAGGAATGTACCGACCATAAACAGCGAAATTGCGATAAGCAGAAGGCTTACTTCTTTCTTGAATTGCAAACTTGCATGCTCCAGTTATATATTAGTGATAATCCTTTCAACAACATCAAAACATTATTTTAGGCTTGTGGTAGATACACTAAAGGAGCGTTTTCATGCCCCTATCGAAATGCCGAAATGAACTGTTAAGCTTCCTTAAACAGCCCCATAAAAAGTGTAAAGTCGTGGTTATGCCGGACTTCTTTCTAGACCGCATTGTAAACCTGCCTTGGGACATCACTGAATTTACTAATTCAGTTAATGGGGTGACTAAGCGTAAAGGCGGCAGCATAGACGGCATACACCAGATAGACATGAAAGGCGGAAACGCAGTAAACACCGCTTCAGCCCTCTTCAACTTAGGTTTTCCTGTAACACCAATAATCTGCACAAGCGAATATGGAAAAGAGCTACTAAAGTACCACTTCAAGGATGCAGCCATGGATTTTTCTCACATCAAAATTCAGGGTAAAGCGTCGATTACTACCGCACTTGAGTTACGGGGCGTGAACGAAAAAATTAATGTCATGCTCAGAGACGTTGGTTCATTGGCTGATTTTGGCCCATCTGACCTTACAGAAAGCGACTATGAATTGATTGATAACGCTGACTATGTCTGTTTGTTTAACTGGGCAGGCACACTTAGGCATGGCACAGCATTAGCTGAATCAGTTTTCTTGCGGGCGAAACTTAATGGAGACGCTATAACCTATTTTGACACAGCGGATCCAAACCCAAACTCACAGGGCATACCTGAGTTCATGGAAAAGGTATTAAGAACCCCTAAAGTTGATATTATCAGTTTAAACGAGAATGAAGCTGTAACCTACGCCAGTCTGCTGGATGAGAACCTTAACGAGAAGAGGACACAGTTGAGTTTTGCTGATTTGGCGATGGAAGCAGCCAGGATAATAGCGAAATGTTTCTCGGCAAGAATTGATCTGCATACGTCTCTTTTCTCGGCCAGTATCCGCGGAA
>CAYPGY010000024.1:0-18930 GCA_964410435.1 uncultured Candidatus Bathyarchaeia archaeon | reverse complement strand
CCAAAACTTTTCATTGATGATGTAGCAGGGCAGTGTTCCCTTCTTCTTCTAATTTTTTTTTAAAAAATAACCGACTAAAAATTCTAATCTACGGGTAAAGCAGCAAAAGTAAATCCTGCAAAAACCGAGTTTGGTCACTTTTACCTCCCCCCTCAAACGAGGTTTCCGAAACCTATAATTCCTAAAGCGGCAGAACTATTCAGTGGCAGAGGCGAAGAGGATGAGCGAAAAAGATCAACCTCGATGCATGTACTGCGGCAACTTTATCGATGACTGCAACTGCGTGTGCCCATACTGCGGCGAATACGTCGAGTGCACCTGCTGTATCGGCATTGATAAAGCAACTGGTGGCGGATAGCCAAAGAACAAGAACCGATTCTAAGGTTTGAAGACAAAAATGGTAACTGAAAGCATAAACTGGATGGCTGGTGGACCACAAGGAAGCGGCGTAGATACAGCATCCACCATATTCGGCAGAGCATGCGGCTACGGAGGTCTCTACGTCTACGGGAGACGCGAATACCACTCTAACATTAAAACCCTACATAGCTACTTCCACCAGAGGGTTTCAAAAGAGCCGACGCTGGCAAACATAAGCGACGTAAATCTATTGGCTGCTTTTGACGCTGAAACCGTGGTGCGTCATGTCGGCGAAGTCGTGAATGAAGGCGGCTTAATCGTTGACTCTCGTGACCTCAATGTTAACGTGCTCAAAGATATCGCTACTTTTAGCGAAGAATACAAAGCTCAAATCCGAAGCTTCCAACAAGATAACGGCGTAGGCGACACAATTGCGGATTTCTTGAGCTATGCAAAGAAAAAACAGATCCAAGTTTATGAAGTGCCATACATGGATTTACTCCAGCAAATTGGCAAACAACTCAACATAGAAAAAATCAGTACGCTCACAAAAATGATCAACGTCTTAACCATCGGCGTATCTTTTGCACTCCTAAAATACGACCCCATACTAGTCGAAAACGCAATCAAAGCTACCTTCCACGAGAAAATCGCCGCCATGAACATAACCGCCATCCAAGCGGCATACGATTACACAGAAAAAACCTTCGACGTCAACAAGTTCAAATACAAACTAGAAAAACAGCCCCTAACCGAGTCCCGCATCTTCCTATCAGGCAACCAAGCTGTAGCAATGGGCAAGATACTGGGCGGCTGTAGAGTTCAAACCTACTACCCCATTACACCAGCTTCTGACGAAAGCGAATACATAGAAGCACATGAATTGCTAAAAACCCGCAGCAACAGCCAAGAAGCCGTGCTTGTACTTCAGACAGAGGACGAAATCGCAGCGGTCAACTCAGCTTCAGGTGCGTGTTTAGCTGGCGCCCGCGCTGCTACAAGCACATCTGGACCCGGCTTCTCATTGATGTCCGAAGGCTTAGGCTGGGCAGGCAACAACGAGGTCCCAGTGGTAATAACACTATACCAGCGAGGCGGACCAGCAACTGGGCAACCGACGCGGCATAGCCAGCAGGACCTCCGTACAGCAATGCATGCAGCTCACGGCGAATTCGCAAGAATAATCGTTGCATCAGGCGACATAGAGGAATGCTTCTTTGACGCTGCAGAAGTTTTCAACTTGGCTGAAAAGTACCAGATGCCGACTATCCATCTAATAGACAAAGCAATGGCGAATTCATCCCAGACTTACCCAATATTCGATTACAGCAAAGTAAAGATCGAGCGCGGCTCAATTGTAAGCGAAAAAGACCTTGAAGGCACAAACTACAAGCGCTTCCAGTACACGGAATCAGGCGTCTCTCCCCGAGCGTTCTTAGGAACCAAAAACGCTGTGCAATGGTACAGCGGCGATGAACACAACGAAATGGGCAACATTAACGAGGAACCCATTAACCGCCGCAGAATGATGGATAAACGCATTTGCAAACTGGATTTAGTAGCTAAAGAAGTGCCTGCTGATTTCAAAGTTAAAATTTTCGGAGACAAGAACGCAGAAAACATCGTGGTTAGCTGGGGTTCACCTAAAGGCGCAATAATAGAAGCAATAACTCAGCTAAAAGAAGAAGGCTACCGCTTAGGCTTTGTTCAGGTGCGTTTGATGCTTCCTTTTCCCTCTGACCAAATCAAACAGTTGCTTGAAGGCAAGAAGCGGATAATAGATGTTGAAGACAACCACAACGCCCAACTAGCAGGAGTCATCGCCGAAAACACCCAAATCAAACCCACACATTGCATTCTCAAATACACAGGGCGACCAATGATGACAACCGAAGTATACGATGCCCTTAAGAAAATACTCACTAATCAAAATGCCCCCACACGGGAGGTGCTAATGCTTGGTGCATAAACCCTCAGATTACAAGAGTGGCGTCTACATTGACTGGTGTCCCGGATGCGGAGACCACGGCATCCTCGCAGCCCTGCAGATGGCGCTATCAGAACTCGCTCTTGAACCTCACGAAGTGGTGATAGTATCAGGCGTCGGAAACGCGCCTAAGCTTCCACACTTCGTAAAAGCCAACGGTGTACACACACTCCATGGTCGCCTACTACCCTTCGCGATGGGCATCAAGATGGCTAACCCCGACTTAGAAGTCATCGGCGTCGGCGGAGACGGCGATGGATTAGGCATCGGCGCAGGGCACTTTGTTAATGCAGGCCGCAGAAACATAGACATGGTCTATCTGCTCCATAATAACGGCGTATACGGCTTAACCAAAGGCCAAGCATCGCCTACGTTAAAGTTGGGCATGAAAACGAAGTCTCTTCTGCAGCCAAACATCAACGAAGGTATTATAGCAGTTGAA
Source organism: uncultured Candidatus Bathyarchaeia archaeon (assembly GCA_964410435.1). Taxonomy (GTDB): domain Archaea; phylum Thermoproteota; class Bathyarchaeia; order Bathyarchaeales; family Bathycorpusculaceae; genus Bathycorpusculum. Next base: position 16,141 of record CAYPGY010000024.1, on the reverse strand, counting down.
TTAGCCATTACCGCTGGCTTTACTTTTGTTGCGCGTTCGTATGCTTTTGATTTAATGCACCTGAAAGAGATGATTAAGCAAGCTATCACTCACAAGGGCTTAGCGCTTGTGGAAATACTGCAACCGTGCCCGCCCTACAATGACATAAATACCAAGGACTGGTACGCTGGAGTAGATCGACCGGATGCGAACGGTAAGGCCCAACCGCGTTTATACAAGCTGCAGGACACTGGCTTTGACCCAGTTGTGCATGAGGAAAGCGAGGTGTTTAAGAAGAAAGTTGCGGGTATGGAGAAGGCTCAAGAGTGGGGCGACCGCATACCCATTGGTGTATTCTATCAGAACCCGTTTGAACCAACATTTCACGAGCGTTTCGCAAAACGAATCCCATCATACCTTAAGAATCCGCCTGCCAAACAGCAGCTTAAAGACGAAAACGGCTACTCATCGGTTGACTTAAGCGATTTCATGGATGACCTGAAAACAAGTTGAATCATACGATAAGAAACTGGTAAGGAGCTTCTCCTTTCTCCTCAAAATACACTACATGTTTTTTGCTTATATACCCTATTTCTGTTCTCGATATGTGTCATGGCTTGTCTGGTTCCTCGTCAACGTAGCACGCCTCTGTGAACCTTGGGGTGCATACACAGTAGAATACTAAATCGGTTTCGCCGGTGTTCTCTACTTTCTGCGAAGTCATCGATGGGATAACCACTACGTCTCCGACTGTGACGTTGGTGGGTTCTAAGTTACCAATAAAGACTTTTCCTTGCCCAGCAGTTATGATGTAAACCTCTTGTACTCCGTTTATCAGGTGATGCGCTTTTGTGGTTACGCCAGGTTTTATGGTTGCCCGCGCTATGGATACGGCTGGGTCGCTGTGATTTTCAGCTATATAGCAGTGCTCGGGAGTTAAATATTCGCGGGGTTTCTGGGAGGGGACAATTTTTGGCTGCATTTTCCATATCTTCTCGCTGATTTTTATGTTCCGATGCCCTATTTTCGGGGTTGCTATTGGATGAGTGGGGCTTTTTTATTATATTGCTTGCGTAAGACTTAACCGAAGTGCTTTTTTGTGTAGGGAGGGCTTTTTTTCGTAAACAGGACTTTTTTTAGCGTTTTTGATGTTGTGGTTTATGTGTATTTTTCTTGGAGTGTAAAATTGATTTTTGGGCGTGTTTGAATCTATCTTGTAAAAATGACTTAAATATGGCGCTAAAGGTAGTGTGTAAAATAAGCTTGCTAACACTACGCATATACCATAGTATGAGAATGTATCTATTATGAGATGTCCATACTGCAACTCTGAAGAGTCAAAAACACTCGAAACACGCGATTCCCCAGAGAACACTACCCGCAGACGCAAAGAATGCATAAAATGCGGCAAACGCTACACAACGTACGAGTACCTCGAAACCATCGAGCTCATGGTACGTAAAAAAGACGGGCAACTGCAACGCTTCGACGTAAACAAAATCATCCGCGGTTTACAGAAAGCCTGCGAGAAGCGCCCAGTTACCATGAACCAAATCAACGAGTTAGCAGAACAGGTACGTCAAGACTTAATGTTGAAAGGTACACAGGAAGTCCTGTCCAGAGACATCGGTGACTCCATAATGGCTCACCTTAAAAAGGTCGACCGCGTCGCCTACATCCGATTTGCCTCAGTTTACAAGCAATTTGAAGAGCCTGACGATTTCAGGCGGTTACTCTCGGAAGTGAAGAAACAATGAAGTTTGTCCTAAAACGTGATAGTAAACTAGAACCGTTTGATCAAGAACGCATTACAGAAGCCATATGGAAGGCTGTTAAAGCAGTTGGCGGCAAAGACAAAGCGCAGGCTAAGCTTGTTAGCGACCAAGTTATGGCTGAGTTACAGAAAACCTACGGCGACGACGGTGTACCCACTGTTGAAGAGATACAGGACCTCGTCGAGAAGCGTTTGATCGAAAACGGTCACGCATCAACCGCTAAAGCCTACATTCTCTACCGTAAACAGCACAATGACATGCGTGAATTAGCTGCGCTTTTGAGCAGCTCAGACATGGTTGACCAGTACATTGAGGTAACTGACTGGCGTGTTAAAGAAAACAGCAACATGAGCTACTCCCTGCAAGGTCTAAACAATTACCTGTCATCTACAGTTATCGCCAAGTACTGGATAGCGCGCATTTACCCAGAAAATATTGCGGCAGCCCACTTCTCAGGCGACCTACACATCCACGACTTAGGCGTACTAGGGCCGTACTGCGTCGGCTGGGACGTCAGCGACCTGCTGCTCTCAGGCTTCGGAGGCGTCCATGGCAAAATCGAGAGTAAACCAGCCAAGCACTTCCGAACCGCCTTGGGGCAAACAGTCAACTTTTTCTATACGCTGCAGGGGGAAGCAGCGGGTGCACAGGCATTCAGTAACTTTGACACTTACTTAGCGCCGTTTATCCGCTACGATAACTTGTCGCAAAAGGATGTTGAACAGGCGCTGCAGGAATTCTTTTTCAACATGAACGTTCCAACACGCGTCGGTTTCCAGACGCCCTTTACTAACCTCACGTTGGATTTGACTGTTCCAGACTTCATGAAGGACGAAGCCGTCATCTACAACGGCAAAGTCACTCAGGACACTTACGGCGACATGAAGAAAGAGATGGAGATGTTTAATCTTGCGTTTGCTAAAGTTATGGCGCAAGGTGACGCTAAAGGTCGCGTTTTCACTTTCCCGATTCCCACGTATAACATTACTAAGGATTTCGATTGGGATAGTCCGACTTCACAGGCTATTTTTGAGGTTACTGCCAAGTATGGTGTACCTTACTTTAGCAACTTTGTGAATAGTGACATGAAACCCGAAGACGTCCGAAGTATGTGCTGCAGACTGCGCATTGATAACCGCGAGTTGCGCAAGCGCGGCGGCGGCTTCTTTGGTGCAAACCCGCTCACTGGCAGCATCGGAGTAGTTACACTGAACATTCCGAGAATCGGCTACCTCGCCAAAGATGAGGATGAGTTCTTTGAGAAACTCTCCAGCTTAATGGATATAGCGAAATCCAGTTTAGAGATCAAGCGCAAGGTGCTTGAGGGCTTCACCGAGAACGGTCTCTACCCATACAGCAAGCGGTACCTACGCCACGTGAAGGAGGGTTACGGCCGCTACTGGAAGAATCACTTCTCAACCATAGGCATAGTCGGCGTTAACGAAGCGATACTTAACCTGCTTGGAACAAACATCGCAACTAAAGATGGACAGGCTTTTGCGGTGAAGATGCTCACATTCATGCGTAAACGCTTAGCTGACTATCAGGAAGAGACAGGCTCCATATATAACCTTGAAGCGACGCCGGCGGAGGGTACTGCTTACCGATTGGCACGTATTGATCGTAAACGTTACCGCGATATTGTTTTTGCTAATCAGCGCTTTGTGGAGACTGAGCGTGCGGAGCCGTTTTACACGAACTCTTCGCAGCTGCCAGTGGATTTCAACGGTGACTTGTTTGAGGCGCTTGAGCATCAGGAGTCGTTGCAGACGCTCTACACTGGTGGCACAGTGTTCCACATTTTCCTTGGTGAACGCTTGCCCTCATGGAAGTCTGCTGCGGAGCTGATTAAGAAGGTCAGCTATAACTCACATCTGCCGTACTTTACGCTCTCACCAACATTTAGCATCTGCCCAACGCACGGGTACACAGCCGGCGAACACAGCACTTGCCCCGTCTGTGGAAGCCGTAGCGAAGTCTACAGCCGCGTCGTTGGTTACTTGCGTCCAGTGGATCAGTGGAACGATGGTAAACAGGCGGAGTTCAAGATTCGTAGAACATTTGACCGATCAACAGTGTTGCAATCGGCGCCTCTTTCCATTTAGGTGATTGATAAAGATGAAGTTTAGCGGATTACAGAAAACCAGCCTGCTGGATTACCCCGACCGCGTAGCGTCTGTGCTGTTTACGCCCGGTTGCAACCTACGGTGCCCGTACTGCCACAACCACCAAATCGCCACCAACCCGCAGCCGCCGTTTCTACAGGAAGGCGCAGCGCTCGCGATTCTGGAAGCCCGCAAGAAGTACGTTGACTCTGTCGTTGTGACAGGCGGCGAACCCTGCATGCATAAAGAAATGCCCAAGTTCCTCGCCAAACTCAAAGAGCGGGGGTTTATGGTGAAACTGGATACGAACGGCTGCTACCCCGATAACCTGCAGGAGTGCTTGGGCATAGTTGATTATGTGGCGATGGACGTTAAAACCAGCCTCGAGAAGTACAAGCTGCTTGGTTTAGCAGACTCTTCTGTGATTCAGCGCTCGATTGAAGTCATTAAAGCGGCATCAGTGCCCTACGAGTTCCGCACTACCGTTGTCCCCGAAATCGTCAACGCCGAAGACATAGCGGCGATCGGCGAATCGGTGAAAGGCGCGAAGATTTTAGCGCTGCAACAGTTCATGCCAGGCGACCTGCTGGACAAGCGCTATGTAAATGTGAAGCCTTATTCGCCTGAGATAATCGCTGGGTTCGCTGAAACCCTCAAAAAGTACGTGGATAAAGTCGTTATGAGAGTTTGATTAGCTCTCATTTTATTTTTTTTAATTTAGTAGAAGAAGGGTGTGCTGCCCTGCTACATCATCAATGAAAAGTTTTGGCAAAAACAGCTGTTTCTGGTTCAGCGGCGGGTTTGGGTTGCAGGTTGGTTGAGGCGACAGTACAGGCAACAGCAGATAAAACAACCGTTTTCTAATCTACTGTTTAATTGGTGGGTAAGTGCTGGTTCAATCGGCAGTTCTCTTAAGCTACTATTTGGCTGGCAGCTATCGCTATCAGCAGAGGCGAATAGTTCCTGTCCAGAACTACAATCTGATGTACTCCTGACAAAAACGCCGCTAGAGGCGCGTAGACTTCTTTGTACTCTAAAGTCATGTCTACAACAATACAGTCTCTGAATTTGAAATCGTACTCCCACTCGCTTAGCTGATAGCCCGTTGCGTTTCTTGTGTAAATCTGTGATGCTTCAGAATAACATTCAACAGAGCCGTCGGCAACAGTGACAACTGTGTAATTATGCCAACCTGCACCATCTGGCGCGGGGGTATTGTAGATACAAAAATTCTGGTACTCTGAAACTTTCGGGCAGTATGAGTATTCTATCACGCTTGGTGATCCTTTTCCCTGCAGGCTATCATATCTGTCTTGATAGTAGCTCAGGGTTTCTGAGTCGATGTAGTTAGCAAATGTATATGCAAGATATGTTTTTGGGTGAAGGTAATCCTCTGGGTCGCTTGAACCGTTAAAGCGTTCACGATTAGTGACTTCCGAATAGTTTATGGATTCGGCTGCTGCAAGCGCATCTTCCCTTGTTTGGCTGCCTGTGATTCGGTCGATTTTTATTTCGTATTTCGGCTTAATCTGCGGGGATATCAACGCATTTAATATAACGGCAGATGAAATAGCTACAACCAGCACGAAAAAGGTCGCTATTACGATTGTTCTTCTACGCACCTGCCTGAACCTCACACGCTCTATGTCGGAGATTGCTATTAAAACTATATTTTAGCACACACAACATTAGCAACTGCGTATCATATGTCTGCTCTTTTTCGGATTTCTTCCTGCTGCTCAGGCGAAAACACTTCCTCTTGGCAGCGGGGGCATTTGAGTGCGTTAACGTTATGTAGTATAACGCCGTCGATTTCGCAGTCAAAACTGACTTCGATATATTCAATGAAGCAGTTTGGGCAAAGCAGTGCACCCGCCTTGTTAGCTTTAGGTCTACTCGCCGAATTTGGTGCCAACAATATCCGCCCAAGCAGCAACTTTAGCCATATCCATCTTGCGTGCTACTGAGAAGCCTAAGATTTTAATGTATCCCCCGAACGCTTCAGTGGCGACTGGCTTAAAATTTGGGTAAGTTGCTAAAACTTTAGTTATGTACGCTGTAACCGTTTCCTCATAGGTTTTTGGGTATATGAAGCCTGAGCATGTGAAGTAGGCGAGTGGACGCTTGCCGAAGTCTTTAGCTAGGAAGAATTCGGTTTCAGGGTAGATTTTTCCTTTCTGTACACCTGTGCCCACGATTACGCCGCTGTATTCCTCGACGTATGGTACAGATTGCTCTCCCAAGTTGGCAAGGTCAACCCAGTAGTTGAATTTGTCCCTAAGAACTTCAGCTATCTTTTCCGCGGTCTTTTTTGTGGCTCCACTTTTTGTTGTGTAGGCGACCAAGACCTTATCAACCATAACGACACCTCCAACATCAGTTACTTATCTAGGGGTTACTGAGTGAATAATCTACCTAGCTCCATCGCCCATGCTTCGGCTCTGGATAAGTCAAGGTTATCCACCATTCTCTTTTTGAAGTAGACAATTTTTCCGCCGAAAGCTTCCTTGCTTACAACCGGGACGTGAGGGTACTTTGCAAGAGTATTTTCGACGAATCGCTTCTTTGCACTGTCATAGTACTCGCCGGGGGTTCCGCCCCACGCTGAAGAAGCAAAAAACGCTACACGTTTAGCAGAGAAATCGTTTTCTTTTAGGAACCCAGTGACTTTACTGTAGACTCGGCCCATTCTTACGCCGCCGCCTACCACTACATTACGGTATTGCGCGAAATCCTGCACTTTTTGAGTATCAAGGTCAACCAAGTCAACTTCCAGTCCGAACTTGGCTCGTAGTACCTCCGCTATTCTGCGTGCTGTCTCTTCTGATGCACCCTGCTTTGTTTCGTAAGCGATTAAGGTCTTGTTATTATCCATACCGAAGTTCCCCCACAATCAGAATACGAAGAAGTTAATAAAACACTGTGGTAAAACGCTTGCTGGCTTTGTGGGTTGAGCGCAGATCCGTTACTGAAACGTAACTTCAAAGAATACACTAGCTTTGATTATGTTTGATTCCCATTCTTTGAGGGTTTACCTGATCGCAGAACGAAGAATATACACAGTCTATAGCCATATCAACATGCATCGCGTTTGAAAAAGCCTTTGTCCCCTAACAGCTTGCAGAGTAGCCCTTTGGCAAGCTAAAAGAAGTGTAAAAAAATTTTTTATGCTCTTAATCTTTCAAGGGGTGGGGGTTCCTGAAAAATTCCCCTCAAGTACCTCTTTAATTGAACTCTGCTAGCTATGTAGTTCCCGATTCGGGTGTTATACGTTTGCCGCAGTTATGGCAGAAGATTGCATCCGACACGTTTTTAGCTCCACAAGTGGGGCACACAACGTTTTCTTCCTGCGTTGCTTGCTGTGTCTGGGCAGAAGCGTTTCTCTGCTGGAAACTCTCGTTAGCCCTTTTAAGCGCTGCATGTGTCTCTTTAGCTGCCGTCGTGAACGCTTTCTCTAATTCTAAGCCCATCTGATAGAAGGTGTCTTGCAGTCTATCTGAGGGATAAGCAACTTTTGCTGTCTTTCCAGCTTGAGTTTTGGTGCCGCATTTAGGGCAGAAATATACGTCTTCAGCGATTTGAACGCCGCAGTTAGAACAGTAAACCAATAATTTTCACCGCTATCTAAGCAGTAGTTACGGGATTATAAGTTTTTACAAAAATAAAAAGAAGAAAAGGTTTGGGCGTTTATGCGCCTAGTTTCTTGTGGCCTTCAGCAATCAACCGGATGGTTTCGGCGCGCCAAGCATCAAACCCGACAGGTGTGCTGGGGTACTTGTCATAGTGCGCTTTAACTTCTTTCATCATGCTAACGGTTGTGTTCAGTTGCTTTAGGAAACCGACTTTACGGATACCGCGGAAGACACGTTTAGCGGTTTCAGTAATGTTTAGATGGAACTCGTCACCCATACCTGCTTTCAATACGTCGTCTTCGGTCATAAGTTTCTGGTTCATACCATAGTTAAGGTCGTCGTCGCTGCATGTAAGCAGGAAAATCTTGAAGATATCCAATGCACCCTGTTTCTTGCCGTAAGTGTCGATGTACTTCTTATTGTAACCCCAGAGTGACTCTTTAGTGGCTGCACCCTTACTGAGTGCGTCGACTATTTCTAACCCTGCAAAGTGGCCGCTGAGCATAGAGGGACCGATGCCGCCTCCGTGAATCGGGTTAACCAGTGATGCTGCGTCGCCGATGATGACTACTCCGTTGCCGACCATGTTGTCGAGTGGTCTGCGGACTGGGTCAAACCATGCGCCGCCCGTAATAAGCTTAGAACCTTCGAACATTGGCTTCTTGTATGCGGTGGCATAGAGCTGCTCTTTGGGGTTAGGGTAACCGGTTTTGCGCATTATAGCGCCGATGCCGACGTTAACGCGTGGGCCCGCTTTGGGGAAAATCCAGATGTACCCGCCGGGGGAAGCTTTCTGGTTGAGGTAAATCTCGCAGTATCGTGTGTTTTCATTCTGGACTTTTAGTTCGCGGATTTCTCTGTAACATGCTTCGACGTCTGAGTTGTCGATTTCGCGGTCGATCCCTAACTCTTCGGGGAGCTGTTTACGTACCATGCCGAAGTAGCCTGTTGCGTCAACCACAACTTTGCTGCGTAACTCGGAGACTTTGCCTGTTTTCATGTCCTTAGCTGTGACTCCGGCTACTGCGCCCTTCTCAATGATTGGGCTACGGAAGTTGGTGCAGTCTAAAAGTTGCGCGCCGCTGTCAGTTGCCTTCTTTAGCAGCCACTGACCGAAGAGGTGACGGTTTAGGATGTATCCTTTGAAGTCTTTGTCTGCGACGGTGAAGATGGTGTTCTCGTCGGGCGAGTAGATTTTCATGCCGTCGATTTTAGCCTCTAATTCGCCTCCGTTGGGTTTCTCTAAGCCAAGGAAGGTTAGGTGGTGTTCTCCTAGGGCGTCGCCGCAGATTTTTTCTCCGATTTCTGCTTTTTGCTTCTTTTCTACTATGCAGACTTTGAGGCCTTTCTGTGCCATGGTTTTTGCTGCAAGGCAACCTGCTGTGCCTGCGCCTACTACTATAGCATCATATTTTTCCATTGGGTTTATTCTCTCCCGAATTAACTTTACTATTTACACCTTGTTGTGTAAGTAAACACTTATAAATTATGGAGTGAGCAAAACCACACCGAGTGTAAGCCAGATGAGCAACCCGCAGTTAACCCTAAGCGCAGAATTCAGAAAAATAGTTGAATCACGCATGGCACAGGTACTCCGCGGAATAGACGAAACCTTCGCCGCCATAATCGAGAAGCAAAACATCACCCCCGAAGACTTAACCGCTGAACTTGAAAGCTTAGAGGATGTCTTTAACTTGATTTTCCAGAAGTGGAGCCTAGAAATACTCTACACGGTCATGCTAAGAAAGGCTATCGGGTTCAGCGAAGTTAAAAAAACCTTGGGCGTGAACTCGCGCACGCTTTCTGATAAGCTAAAGATGCTGCAGACACACGGCTACCTCAACCGCACCGTAACCGAGGGGCCGCCTCTCAGAGTAGAATACACACTAACAACTAAGGGAAAAGACACGGTGCTGCTTGCGCTGCCGCTCCTGTACTACTCAAGCGTCATCTAAAGTTATGCTTTAGAGAAATCATGGCTTCGCTTCAGCGGCTGAGGCAAACTCGTTGACTCCTTAACCGTCTCAAACACCATACAGGTCAACGTTTTATCTAAACCCTGAATGTTACGCAGCTTATCCACAACGAATTTACCGATTGCCTCTACATTCTCCGCGCGCAACTTGACCAGCAAATCCCAGTCGCCGGTGATTATATGCACTTCCTGTACTTCGGGGAACTGGGCGATTTCTGTTGCTACATCGCGCTGCGTAATTGGTTTACCGTCTTTTGTGTGGTAGGACACAGAGGCGAGGATAAAGGCGGCTGTGGCTAAGTTAAGTTTCTCAGCTGAAAGTACGGCGCGGTACTGCTTTATGATGCCGAGTTCTTCCATGCGTTTGATTTTGGCGAAAACGGTTGTAATTGGCGCATTGATTTTCTTCGCTATCTGGTTGGCTGTTAGTTTGCTGTTTTCCTGTATGAGTGATAGTATAGCAAGGTCTTTATCGTCCAGTTTAACGCTCATATGTAAATATTACACTGTTCTGTCTTAAAAACTTGTAGTTATTGTAATTTATCCACTTTTTGTTATAAAAAATTTATTATCACCTTTGAGGCATCTACATGCAAATAATCCATAGTGAACCGATTTGACGCAACAAGAATGTATCTCCCTTCCAAAGCCGCTAGACCAGCTAACGGCTCAAGAAATCGAACGTAAAGCCGCCATCGGCAGAATCATGACTTACACACTTCAAAACCTAACAAATACTTACGTAAATAAAGGATTTGAATGGTTACTCCCAGTTGCCCTGAGCCAAAGCACAGACCCCCTCTGGCCTGATCCGGGTGCATCCATCGAGAAACGCATAGAAGTAGACATCTACGGTAAACCAGTCCGCACAACCGCGAGCATGATTGTGCATAAACTAGTCGGTTGCTCGACCGTGTATAATAAACTGTTCATCGTATCACCCAACATTCGCATCGAGAAATCTGAACGTGCTAAAACAGGCAAACACATCTACGAATTCACTCAACTGGACTTTGAAATCCAGAACGCGACCTCTAAAGATGTATTCGCTTTGGTAGAAGAAGCCATATGCACCCTCATCAAAGGGTTGAAAACAGATCGTAAGGCTGAATTAGCTTTACTGGGACGCAGTGGCCTTAGTGTTCCTAAAGCTCCCTTCAAGGTTCTGGATCGCGCTGACCTCGAAGCCAAGTACGGTGCAGACTGGGAAGCCGCAACGATCAAAGAAATCAAGGAACCAGTCTGGGTAACGAACATTCCCCGTGAGTTTTACGATTTTGAAGACTTCGCAACTGGTAAATGGGATAACTATGACTTGTTCATGCCTCAGTACGGCGAGGTTCTCTCAGGCGCCAGACGAGAATATGAGTACAGCAAAATCTTTGAAAAGATGGAACGCGAACAGGTCCGCAAAGAAAATTACTCTATCATCCTAAAGATGGCTAAAGAAGGTAGACTAAAACCGACAGCCGGTGCAGGCATCGGTATGGAACGCATCGTCGGATACATAACTGGTGTAGCTCACATCGGCGAATGCCAACCTTTCCCACGTGTACCGGGAAACGTACAGGAACTCTAAATTTACGGTGACGAAAAAAGTATGAATCCATATCTTGAAGCATTACAGCAAAAACTTAGCCCCGCAGACTTCAAAAAATTGGCGGCAATAGATAACCCCAACGTGCATGAGTTCATCGCTAAAGAAAGCGACCTCTGCCACCCCGAAAAAATCTTCATCTGCAGTGACGCTCCTGAAGACATCGCGTATGTTCGAAAGATGGCTATCTCTACTGGTGAAGAAAAAGCAGTATTAACCATGGAGGGTCACACTGTTCACTTTGACGGTGAACAAGACCAAGGTCGCGACCGCGCAAACACAAAATACCTCATTCCTAAAGGTGTCTCTTTCAGTAAAGCCCTTAATCAGATGGACAGGCAGGAAGGCTTAGCAGAAGTACGCGGTCTGATGCGTGATATTATGGTGGGGAAAACCATGATTGTGCGCTTCATCGTTTTAGGCCCTGCTAACTCTGTTTTCTCCATTATAGGTATTCAATTCACAGATTCATGTTATGTAGCTAACACTGAACACCTACTTTACCGCGCTGGCTACGACCAATTCGTTAAAGCTGGTCCAAGAAGCGACTTTCTCCGAGTTATCCACTCAGCCGGTAAACTAAACGGCGACATGGTAAGCGTTGATTACCCAAAGAAACGCATCTACATCGACCACATGGACAACACCATTTACAGCGTTAATACACAATACGCAGGCAACAGTGTCGGCTTTAAGAAATTGGCCTTCCGTTTAGCTATCCGCAAAGCCAGCAGTGAAGGTTGGCTCGCAGAGCACATGCTGCTCATGGGTGTCTTCGGCCCTGATGGTAAACGCAAAACCTACTTTGCAGGCGCATTCCCCAGTGCATGCGGAAAAACCTCAACCGCTATGTTGCCCGGCGAAACCATCCTCGGCGACGACATTGCCTACATCCGCGACATTAACTCAACCGCCCGCGCAGTAAACGTGGAGTCAGGTATCTTTGGTATCATCCAAGATGTAAAAGCAAAAGATGATGCATTAATTTGGAAAGTGCTCACTACACCTGGCGAAATCATCTTCTCAAACATCCTAGTCAAGGACGGCAAGCCATACTGGCTTGGAATGGGTGAAGAACTTCCCAAAGAAGGCATCAACTACAGCGGCGTCTGGTACGAAGGCAAGAAAGACGAAAACGGTGCGGAAATTCCGGCGGCACACAAAAATGCTCGCTATGCAGTAGCACTCAAAGCGCTCGATAACTGTGACCCAGAACTCAACAATCCTGCAGGTGTTGAATTGGGCGGAATCATGTATGGTGGCCGTGACGCAAAAGCTTACGTTCCAGTCCAGGAAAGTTTCAGTTGGGAACATGGTATTATAGCCTACGGTGCATCACTGGAGACAGAAACCACCTTCGCTACCATCGGTAAAGAGGGTGTTCCAGAAATTAACATGATGAGCATCCAAGACTTCATTAGCATACCCATGGGTAAGAACGTTAACAACAATCTTGAATTCGGCCGCAAACTTAAAAAGAAGCCACTCGTCTTCGGCGTTAACTACTTCTTGCGTGACATAAACACTGGTAAATACCTCAATACTCCACAGGATAAGCATATCTGGGTAAAATGGATGGAACTAAGAGTTCATGGCGAAGCAGATGCAATCAAGACACCGACCGGCTACATACCTAAGTAAGAAGACCTCAAGAAACTCTTCAAATCGGTACTAAAGAAGGACTACAGCAAAGAAGACTACATCAAGCAATTCACCATACGCGTTCCAGAAAACCTTGGTAAAATTGAGCGTGTATCACGCTTCTACCAGGAGAACGTCACTGACACCCCGCTGGAAATGTTCGGTATGCTCTACATGCAGCGCCAACGCCTACTCGAAGCGCAAGCAAAATACGGCGACTACATCTCGCCAGAATGTTTCGCGAAAGAAGGCCAATAAACACGAAAAAGATATCATCTTTTTCCCCTTTTTTGATCTTAAATTATATAAAGGCAAACATACAAACTGATTACTAATTCATAATCGTTAATAAAGAAAAATAACGAATGGGAAACCAAAAAACGAAGGTAAGGAAAAATGATGGTGAAACTAAAGAAGCAGCCGGAAAAGAAATGCGAACACACAATCAACTTAGCCACTGTTGAAAGCGAAGACGGCTCGTTCCAATGCCCACAATGTGCTACATCGATCTCTCCAGACGACGAGACAGAAGAGAACTACGAAATTATGGACACTAAAGTCGTCAATGATGAACTAGTAGAGTTAGATATTGCTTGCGGTAAATGTGGTTGCCTTATTAGAATCACCGGTTTTCAACCTAGTTTTGACGCATAAATTAAGATTGAATCAAAACTATTAATAAAAAGGGTTTAGGGGTGTTAATTCCCCTATTTTAAATTATTTTGTTGATGTATCCTTTGAGACTACATAGTTTTTTATGGCTAAGCTGATTGCGATGACAATTGCAGTTAGTCCTATACTGACTGCAAAGATGGTGTTGAATCCTGTTTCGTTAGCGAAGTGAGCAACGACCTGTGGTACTCCTTGGATTGTTACCGTGTAGGGTGATGTGTATGTTGCCATGATAGTTGTTGCAAGAATTGGGCCTATTGCGCCGCCGACGTTTCTTAGCATTGTATTTAATCCTAAGCCTGTTGCTCTGTTTTCAGGAGGCACCGACATTGATATCATGTTTACTATGGGTATTATCATCATGGTTGCCCCTGACAATGCAACAGCTATGTCTAATGCAACGAAAAGCTGTGATGAGCGGTTGAATATGAGTAGTAATAAGCCAATTATTGTGACGCTGCCACTTATAGCAATTACAGGTTTAGGTCCAATCTTTGTAACAGATTTTCCTATGATGGGACCCAAGAAGAGCCCTACAATTGTAGCTGGCGCTAAGGTTAAGCCTGTTTCAATGACACCTAAGCCTAGTCCGAAAGGCGGCGGTATCTCGAGGTAGTATGCAACGGTAATGAATAGCAGGAACATTACTATACCTGAGATTACGCCTATTAAATTAGCGATAAGCACGTTTTTGATTTTTAGTAGACTTAGTTTGATTAGCGGTGTTTCGGTGTGATTTTCATAAGCGACGAATGCGCTGGTTAGAGTAATACCGACAGCGAGTAATGCAATCTCTGGTAGCGATGTCCACCCTAGACTTGTGCCTTCGGTTATGTAGACTAGAATTAAAGCTATACCTGCAACTAGTAGAGTGGCGCCTGTGTAGTCTATTTTGCTTTTTATCTGTGGTGTATCGGTCTTTAGCGTTTTATAGACAATCGTGAACATTACAATGCTTAAGATGAAAGCAGTGTAGAATGCATAATGCCAGCTAAGGCTCTGGATTACGTATGCGCCTAAGACAAGACCTAGTGCTGAGCCTACTGCAAAGGTTGAGCTAATTATTCCTTGTGCGGTTGCGATGCGTTCTTTGGGAAAAACATCAGATATGATTGAGATACCTAAGGGTATGATGGCGAAGCCGACGCCTTGAATGGCTCTTGCAGCGATAAGTACGTAGATGTTTGGTGCGAAGCCTGCGATGCCCACTCCGACCATATAGAATCCAAGGGAAATAAGTACCATTTTCTTTTTGCCATAGCTGTCACCGAGTTTTCCAAAGAGTGGTGCTGATGTAGCTCCGACAATTAGCAGTGCGGAAGTGATCCATGAGGCGATACTTGCAGTAGTGGCCATATCTGATTGGATTGAGGGTAATCCTGGGATTACCATTGTTTCTACATAGTTGATTAGTAATCCGACTGCTGTGACTGTTAGTAGTACTTTTGTGGCGTAGCTTGTGGTTTTTTTGTGTTGGTCTGTACTGCTTGCAGTTGCAGTGGGTTTTGTGATTTGTGTGGTTTTGCTCATTGGTTACACCTTTTTATTATTAATGCGCAAAACTGACTAATTGTCAGTTTATTATACTTTACGTCAGAAAACTAAACTTATAAATACACTAAAACCCATAACACAAAAGATAAAGAAATGCCCCGAGTAATCCCCGAATACAAAGAAGCAGCTAAAGAGAAAATCATACAATCCGCCTTCCAAGTATTCACAAAAAAGGGCTACCAAACATCAACAATGGACGACATAGCCAAAGAAGTAGGTGTAAGCAAAGCAGCACTATATCAATACTTCAATAACAAAAAAGAACTCCTAAACGAAATCGTCCTATCCTACCATAACATGTTCCGCGATCTCCTTCGCACTGCGGTAGAAAGACAAGGTTCTCCTAATTTAGAAGAGGAAATCCAAGGTGCACTCCTAAAAAAGTACCGATTACACCACGAGATGCTCTTTGAAGTTATAGCCATAGCCGCTCATGATGAAGAAATAAAGAAATCGCTAAAATCTGAATACGAAAAAGACACAGAACTCCTCAAAGAGCTTTTCCAAAAACAAATAGACAGTAGCAAATTCGTGTCAAAAATTGACACAGAAACACTCGCTCAGCTCTTTATCGCCCTTTACGTGGGTATGGCTATGAAGGTAATTATGGGTGATGACAGCGTAGAAATACATAGGGCATGGTCAAACGCTATCGGAGCCATGATCAACATTAAAAAAACTGCATAAAACCTGCCTTTTGTTTGGTACCACTGTAGTATTGCTATGTCGAATGTGGGTTACGCGTTCTCTTTACCCTAAAAACTAATAATAAACTCTTGGTTGCATCATTTTCAAAGGGGTTGAGGTTTAGACGGCTCGCTGCTCGAAATGCCACAAGAAAGCAAGCTTCCTCCAGATTTACAACATTAGACATTACGGTTTATGCAGCGATTGCGCCAAGCAGGTTGATTCGGCTGCTAACCGTAGACTCGCATATGTGAAATGGAAACTGACCGAGTCATAGAAAACACCTCTTAGAAACCGCCTACCGCTCGGTAAAACTTTTCTGCTTTAAATATCAGTAGATCAGTATGATTTGTACTCTTTTCTGTTTTACTTTTATTATTGTTTTAAGGTGTTGTTTCTTGTGGGTTTCTGAAGTTTCGCTATGTACTTTCACATTCACATCCACATCTCCTCTGCATGGAACCATGTAGGCGATGTGGCGAAAAACGGGTATCCCACATCCAAACAGGCAAAAAATCAAGCTG